>JBFIDS010000217.1:0-6155 GCA_041603715.1 Paraconexibacter sp.
GAGCCCGCACGCCAGGGATCCCCGGCGATGTCGACGCCCTGCGGAAACCGCCGGGCGAGCACCCGCCGGACGTTGACGTCGGGCGGGAGGACCGGCTCCTCGCGCGCGAAGCAGCGGATCGCCGCGTCGGTGTACGGCCCGACCCCGGGCAGGGTGCGCAGGTCGGCGGGCCAGCCGTGCGCGGCGACGTGACGCGCTCCCGCGTGGAGGTCGCGGGCGCGCCGGGGGTAGCCGAGCCCGTCCCACAGTGCGAGCACCTCGGCGAGCGTCGCGGCGGCGAGCGCGTCGACCGATGGCCAGCGGGCCATCCAGACCTCCCAGCGCTCCGCGGCGCGCCGCACGCTCGTCTGCTGCGCCATGACCTCCGCGACCCAGATCGCGTAGTCGTCACGCGTCGACCGCCACGGAAGGTCGCGACGCTCGGCGTCCCACCAGCTCAGGACGGCCGCGACCGCGGGGTCGTCGACCCCCGCCGGGCGGGCGCGCAGGTGGGCGGGACCGGTGTCCGCGGACCCGCTCACGCCTCCGCTGGCGCGTTGGCCCGGGCGATGTCGAGCTCGCGCTTGAGTCCGCGGATCTCGTCGCGCAGCCGGGCCGCGTACTCGAAACGCAGCTCCTCGGCCGCGGCGAGCATCTCCTCCTCCAGCTCGGTGATCGTCGTCTCGAGCTCGCCCGCCGAGAGCCCCTCGGTCTTCACCTTGCGCCGCTCGCTGCGGCGCTTGCCCTTCGGCGTCTTGCCCTCTGCCATGAGGAACTCCGCGATGTCGCTCACGCCCTTGACGATCGAGGCCGCCGTGATGCCGTGCTCCTCGTTGTAGGCACGCTGGATCGCGCGACGGCGGTCGGTCTCCGAGAGGGCGGCGCACATCGCGGCCGTCTCCTTGTCGGCGTACATGATCACCTTGCCGTCTACGTTGCGCGCGGCGCGGCCGATCGTCTGGATGAGGGACGTCTCCCCGCGGAGGAACCCCTCCTTGTCGGCGTCGAGGATCGCGACGAGCGAGACCTCGGGGATATCGAGTCCCTCACGCAGGAGGTTGACCCCGACGAGGACGTCGTACTCCCCCAGCCGAAGGTCGCGGATGATCTGGATCCGCTCGAGGGTGTCGACCTCGGAGTGGAGGTAGCGGACCTTGAAGCCCATCTCGAGCAGGTAGTCGGTGAGGTCCTCGCTCATCTTCTTCGTGAGCGTCGTGACGAGGACGCGCTCCTCCTTGTCGACGCGCTCGCGGACCTCGTTCATGAGATCGTCGATCTGGTTCTTCGTCGCCCGGACGTCGACCTGCGGGTCGAGGATCCCGGTCGGACGGACGATCTGCTCGACGACCTCGCCGGAGCGGGTGCGCTCGAACTCGCCCGGCGTCGCGCTGACGAACACGAGCTGCGGGACGATCGACAGGAACTCGTCGAACGTCTGCGGGCGGTTGTCCATCGCGCTCGGCAGCCGGAAGCCGTAGTCGACGAGCGTCTGCTTGCGCGAGCGGTCCCCCTCGTACATGCCACCGATCTGCGGGACGGTCTGGTGGCTCTCGTCGAGGAACACGACGAAGTCGTCGGGGAAGTAGTCGATGAGGCAGTACGGGCGGGCGCCCGGCTCACGGCCGTCGAGGATGCGCGAGTAGTTCTCGATGCCGTTGCAGAAGCCGATCTCCCGCAGCATCTCCATGTCGTACTGGGTGCGCTGGCGCAGGCGGTGGCTCTCGAGGAGCTTGCCCTCCTTCTCCAGCTCGGCGCAGCGCGCGTTCAGCTCGCGGCCGATCTCGGCGACCGCCCCCTCGATCTGGCCCTCCTGGACGTTGTAGTGCGTCGCCGGCCAGATCGCGACGTGCTCGAGGTCGTCCTCGATGAGCTCGCCGGTGAGCGGGTCGAAGTGCTGCAGCCGCTCGATCTCGTCGCCGAAGAGCGTCGCGCGGTACGCCGACTCGGCGTAGGCGGGGAACACCTCCAGCGACTCGCCGCGGACGCGGAACGACCCGCGCCCGAGCGCGACGTCGTTGCGCTGGTACTGGATCGAGACGAGCTTGCGCAGGAGCGCGTCGCGGTCGACCTCCTCGCCCTTGCGGAGGATCTGGACGTTGCGGTCGTAGGTCTCCGGCGATCCCATGCCGTAGATCGCCGAGACGGAGGCGACGATGAGGACGTCGCGGCGGGCGAAGAGCGCCGCGGTCGCCGCGTGGCGCAGGCGGTCGATCTCCTCGTTGATCGCCGAGTCCTTCTCGATGTAGAGGTCGCGGCTCGGGACGTAGGCCTCGGGCTGGTAGTAGTCGTAGTAGCTGACGAAGTACTCCACCGCGTTGTCGGGGAAGAACATCCGGAACTCGTTGCAGAGCTGGGCGGCGAGCGTCTTGTTGTGCGCCATGACGAGCGTCGGGCGCTGCAGTTTCTCGACGGTCGCCGCCATCGTCATGGTCTTGCCCGTCCCGGTCGCCCCGAGGAGCGTCGTGAACGGATCGCCGCGCTCGACGGCGTTCGCGATCGCCTCGATGGCCTTCGGCTGGTCGGCGGCCGGGCTGAAGGCGGAGTCCAGGCGGAACGGAGGCACCGACCGAGGGTAGCGCGGGTCCAGGTCAGCCCCTGTCCGCGACCCACCGGCACCCGGCGCGCCCTCAGCCCTCCGCGTCGGGCAGCGTGACGACCTGCGGCGCGCCGATCCGCAGGCCGGGCGCGGGGTTCACGGTGAAGCTCATGTCGGCGAGCTCGCGGCCGCGTCCGACCGGGAGCACGGCGGCCTCCCCGGCGGCCGAGACGTCCGTCGTGCTGCACGGCTCGGGTCGCCCGCTCGCCCGCGCGGGCACCGCGACCTGAGTCCGCGCGCCCACCGGGGCCCCGCTCATCGGGACGAGGACGATCCGGTCCCGCGTGGGGTCGTCCTCGGGGTCGGTGATGCGCAGCGTGGACTGGACCCCCTCGCCCGGAACGAGCGAGCCGTCACGCTCGAGGTCCGTGCCGCCGGTGCTCGCCGGGTCCCACTCCGCCTCGCGTCCCCTCGTCTCCTGCATCCACGCGAACACGGCGCGACCGCAGCCCCGCTCGAGGTCGACGATGTTGCGCATGACGAGCTCGACGACGACCTTGCGCGCGGCGACGAGGAGCGGATCGCAGCGCCCCTCGTGCAGCTGCGGCCAGTTGCAGTACTTCGCCCCCGGCAGCGCCTGGCCCTGCACGGTGCGCGGCGGCGAGCCCTGCTCCTCGAGGATGGACAGCCCCATCTGCGAGTCGCCGATGAGAAGGACATCCTCGGACGGCCGGCCGACCGCGTCGGGCTCCGGGGCGACGATCTCCTCCTCCTCGATCGCCTTCACCCGCAGGAACGTCGTGAGGTCGGCCTGATAGGAGCGGTCGACCCCGCGCGGCCCGACGCCCAGGCGCCGTGCGAGCCCCGGCTCGACGGCGTCGAGGACGGCCCGGACGAACTCGTTGTTGCCCGCGGTCGTCCAGTGCGTGTCCCAGCGGCGGAAGGTCCTCACGCCGCGAGCGACGAGGGTCTCGAGCCGCGCCGTGAGGTCCGGCACGTCCGGGTTCCCCCGCAGCCGGCGCTCGAAGTCCTCCTCGAACGCCCGCGCGCAGCGCAGCGACGCCGGGACCTGGTCGCGCGGAAGGCGCTCCCGCTCCACCCGCGCCTTCGACCCGGCCGGGATGAACGTCGCCTCGCGGCCGCTCACCCGGGCCGCGCCGGTGAGGTAGTTCACGGCGAGCACGGGGTCCGTCACCGGCGCGGCACCGGTGCACGGCCGGGCCTCGTCGAGGTAGAAGAGCCAGCGGTCGTCCCCGATGAGGACCGCGGGAGATGCGCTGTAGCCGAAGCCGAACAGCTCGACCCGCCCGCGAAGGTCGAGCGCGTCGTCGCGGAACGGCAGGCGGTCGCGGATGAATGCGTCGAGCCCCGCGTAGGTGTCCGGCTCGGAGAGCGCGCTGAGGGACAGCGGCGGGCGCCCGTCGGGCGCGCGGTTCTCGAAGATCTCCTGCCGGACGCCCGCGAGATACGCGACGCCCGGCGCGCAGAGCAACGCGACGGCCCAGAGGAACGGGAGCAGGCGGCGCAGGCGGGGTCTCGAGCGGATCACGGGCGGCTCAGAAGCGGAAGTAGAGGAACGGGGAGAAGTCGCTGGTGAGGGTCCACAGCAGGCCGAGCGGCAGGATCGCAGCGAGCGTGGCGGTCCGCGACAGGCGCGGGAGCGTGCCGGCGGCCTCGACGAGCCAGCGCCCGCCGCTCAGCGCGGACGGGACGAGCGCGACGAGCGCCGCGCCGACGAGCACCGGACCGGCCGGGCCGCCGAGCAGCGCGCGCATCTCACCGGGGAGCGCGAGGCCGTTCGGCGTGAACATCACGGTGTAGTAGTCGATCGCGAGCCCGAGGTCCTCGGCGCGGAACAGCACCCAGCCGAGCATCACGATGAGGAACATCGCGCCCTGACGCAGCCACGGCAGGGCGACGTCCCCCTCCACCGTCCGCAGGCCGAAGCGCCTCTCGGCGAGCAGCCACGCGCCGTGGTAGGCGCCCCAGAGGACGAACGCCCACGCCGCGCCGTGCCAGAAGCCCGTGAGGAGGAACACGATCACGAGGTTGCGGGCGATCCGCCCCTCGGAGCCTCGGTTGCCGCCCAGCGGGATGTAGACGTAGTCGCGGAACCAGCGCGACAGCGTCATGTGCCAGCGCCGCCAGAACTCGGTGATCGACTTCGCCGTGTAGGGGCGGTCGAAGTTCTCGGGCAGGTTGAAGCCGAGCATCATCCCGATGCCGATCGCCATGTCGCAGTACCCGGAGAAGTCGTAGTAGAGCTGCATCGTGTAGGCGAGCAGCCCGATCCATGCCGCGGTCGTCGTGAGCGTGCCGGCCTCGGCGGAGGCGAACGCCATGTCGGCGACCGGCGCGATCGTGTCGGCGATGAGGACCTTCTTGGCGAGCCCGTGGGAGAAGCGCACCGCCCCGCGCGCGAGCATGTCCTCGCGGAGCGGCCGGTCGGTGAGCTGGGTCTCGATCTCCCGCAGGCGGACGATCGGGCCCGCGATGGCCTGCGGGAAGAGGAGGACGAAGAGGAGCAGGTCGACGGGGCTGCGGACCGCGCGCACCTCGCCGCGGAAGACGTCGACGACGTAGCTCAGCTTCCCGAACGTGAAGAACGAGATGCCGATCGGGAGGACGATCGACAGCGTGCCGACCGTCTCGATCCCGAGCTCGCCGAGCGCGCGGTTGAGCTGGTCGACCCCGAACGACGCGTACTTGAACCAGGCGAGCAGCGCGAGGTTCTGGACGATCGCGGCGATGAGGAGCAGACGCGCCCGGCGGTCGTCCCCTCCCTCCCGGGCGGACTCGATCGACCGCGAGAGGAAGAAGTCCGCGAGGGTCGAGAGCACGACGACGAGGAGGAACTCCTGCGCGCCCCACACGTAGAACCCGGCGCTCGCGAGGACGAGGAGCAGGTTCCGTCCCCGGGCGGGGGACAACCAGACCGCGATGAGGACGGCCGGCAGGAAGAGGAACAGGAACGTCGGTGAGCTGAAGACCACGGTGTGTGCGCTGCACCCGCGGCGGCCGTGTCCGCGACCCGGTGTCGCTCACCCGAGCCCGCGGAGATCGTTGCGGCCGGCGGGGCGCGCGATCCGCACGGTCCCCGGCCGGAGCGCGGCGAACCCTACAGACCGAGCTCCGACGGGTACCCGCTGCGGTAGTCGTCGCGCGCGTCGAGCACCTTCGCGACGTAGTGCCGCGTCTCGGGGAACGGGATCGACTCGACGCTCAGGCCGCCCTGCTCGCGGACCCATCGGTCGACGTTCCCCTCCCCGCCGTTGTAGGCGGCGAGAGCGCGGGTCGTGTCGCCGTCGTATCGGTCCAGGAGATAGCGCAGGTAGTAGGCGCCGTAGGCGATGTTCACCTCGGGAGTGCTGAGGTCGTCGGTGACGAAGGCCGTCCCGCCGGACAGACGGGCGATGTAGGCCGCGGTCTCGGGCGTGATCTGCATGAGGCCCTTGGCGCCCGCGGACGACGTCTGGTCGCGGAAGTGGGACTCGGCGAAGATGACCGCTGCGACGAGCGCCGGGTCGAGGTCCTTCTCGGCGGCCTGCGTGCGGATGATCTCCTCGTGGTGGAGCGGGAGGGTCAGCTCCTGGACGGCGTCCTCGAACGTCGGGACGAGCGCCACCGTGCCGATCCCGCC
>JBFIDS010000218.1:0-6152 GCA_041603715.1 Paraconexibacter sp.
GTTCCAGGAGATCCTCTCCCAGCTCCAGCAGAGCGCGAAGCCCGTCTCATACGACGCGATCCGCAAGGTCGTGGAGGCGGACCTCGGCGAGCGCATCGGCGACGCGTTCGCGAGCTTCGAGCGCGAGCCGCTCGCTGCGGCGTCCATCGGCCAGGTCCATCGCGCGACGCTCCGCGACGGCCGCGAGGTCGCGGTCAAGGTCCAGTACCCGGGCATCGCCGAGGCGATCCACGCCGACATGCAGAACCTCCGGCTCGGTCTGAAGCTCCTCAGCTCGATCGCGCCCGGCATCGACACGGGGGCCATCGCGCAGGAGATCCGCGACCGGATCGGCGAGGAGCTCGACTACGAGCTCGAGGCCTCCAACCACCGCGCGATGGCCCGGGCGTACAAGGGCCACCCGTTCATCGTCGTCCCCGACGTCGTCACCGAGCTCTGCCGGGAGCGCGTGCTCGTCACGGAGTTCGTCGACGGCCGGCGCTTCGGCGAGGTCCGCGGGGCGCCTCGGGAGACGCGTGACCGCTGGGGCGAGGTCCTCGTGCGCTTCTACCTCAACGGGCCGATGCGTCACCGCCTCCTCAACGGCGACCCGCATCCGGGCAACTGCCTCTTCCTCGACGATGGTCGGATCGCGTTCATCGACTTCGGGTTCTTCAAGCGGATGGGCGACGACGAGGTCCGCCATCTCGTCAAGACGACGCAGGCGACGTACGAGAAGGACGCCGAGAAGCTCCTCGCGATCGTCTGCGAGCTCGGGGCGCTCCCGCCCGACCCGCGGCTCGCGCAGCCGTTCCTCGACAACTACGACGCGATCTTCGGCTGGCTGATGAAGGACGAGCCGTTCACCGCCGACGCGAGCCAGACGGCGGACATGATGCGTCGTTACACGCAGATGCGCGGCCAGGAGGGGTTCGACGAGCTGGTGCTTCCCGCCGAACACTTCGTCCTCATGCGCGCGGTGATGCTCCTCATCGGGCTGCTCGGCCAGCTCGAGGCGACGAACACCTGGTTCGACAT
Source organism: Paraconexibacter sp. (assembly GCA_041603715.1). Lineage (GTDB taxonomy): Bacteria > Actinomycetota > Thermoleophilia > Solirubrobacterales > Solirubrobacteraceae > Paraconexibacter. The sequence continues at coordinate 1,018 of JBFIDS010000218.1, forward strand.
CGCTCGCGAGTGGCTGTTCGGCGACGAGCCCCGCACGGAGCTCGGTCGGCTCGAGGCCGAGTTCTTCGGCGACCGTCACACGTATACGACGGCGGTGGTCGCATGAGCGCCGTCCGGGCGCCCTCGCTCGACCCCGTCGCCGTGACGTGGGACATGCTCACGCGCGGCCTCCACGTCGACGGTCCGCTCATCCGCGGGGTCGAGGGGAGCGACATCGCGACGGTCCGCCTCGCGCGGCGCCGCGCGTTCGTGCTCACCCACCCCGACCACGTCGACCACGTCCTCCACGAGGGGGCCGACCGGTACCACAAGAGCATCGAGTACGAGCTGCTGCGCGCGGTCCTCGGGCTCAACCTCTTCACCGACGAGGACGAGTCGTGGCGCCGGCACCGCATGATGCTCAACCCGACGATGTCCAAGCGGCACGTCAAGGGGATGTGCGACCTCATGATCGACCCGATCGAGACGTTCGTCGACGGCCTCGACACAGGGGAGGATCGCGCCGAGATCGAGATGGCGAGCGCCATGGTCGGCCTCACGATGGACGTCGTCGGTGCGGCGCTCTTCGGCCACCGCTTCGGCGACGTCGGACGCAGGATGACGAAGGTCGTGACGACCGGTCTGCGCAGCGCCGAGGTCGCGACGCGGCTGCTCATGGTCGCCGCGCCCCCGGTGTGGGGAATGCGTGCTTTCGCGAAGGCCCTCCGCCACGCCCCGTACGTCCCGCCGCCCCTGTCGCAGCTGCAGTGGGTGATGCGGACCGTCGACGAGATCGTCTGGGAGCTCATCCACGAGCGTCGCGAGCACCCCACAGACACCGACGACCTCCTCAATCTGCTCCTCCATGCGAGCGATGACGACGGGGAACTCCCGCTGCAGCGGGTCCGCGACGAGGTGACGACGTTCATGCTCGCCGGGCACGAGACGACGGCGAACGCGCTCGCGTGGATGTGGTACCTCCTCGCGCTCAACACGGACGCTCGCGACCAGATGCTCGCGGAGGTCGACGAGGTGCTCGCCGACCGCCGCCCGATCGTCGACGACGTCGCCCACCTGCCGTGGACGACCGCGTGCTTCCAGGAGGCGATGCGCTTCTACCCGCCCGCCTGGGCGATCCCGCGGGTCGCCGTGCAGGACGACGAGATCGCCGGGGTCCGCATCCCGAAGGGGGCGACCGTGCTCGTCCCGATCCACGCGATCCACCACGACGAGCGCTTCTGGCCGGACCCCGAGGTCTACGACCCGTCGCGGTTCATGCCTGGCAGCGGGAAGGACCGTCACCGCTCCGCCTACCTGCCGTTCGGCGGCGGGCGGCGCATCTGCATCGGAACGAGCTTCGCGCTCATGGAGACGACGCTCATCACCGCGATGATGAGCCGTGACTTCGTCTACGACCTCGTCCCCGGCCACCCGGTCGAGCCCGAGGCGACGCTGACGCTGCGCCCGCGCCACGGCGTGCGGATGATCGCGCGGCGGCGCCACCAAGGGGCGAGCACGGCCGCCGCCACCGGTGAGAGGGCGGCAGCGTGAGCGGCCGGGTGGACGTCCGCGACGCGCTCGTGCTCGTCACCGGCGCGGGCAGCGGCATCGGCGCCGCGACCGCGCGCCGCTTCGCGCGGTCGGGCGCGCGTGTGCTTGCGTGCGACATCGACCTCGAGAGCGCGACCGAGGTCGCCGAGGAGTGCACGACGCTCGGGCCGGTCGCGGCAGCGCTGCAGTGCGATGTCGCCGACCGCGCCGCGGTCGAGGCGCTCGCCGAGCGGGTCGCGGCCGAGCACGGGGACCTCGACGTCCTCGTCAACAATGCGGGCGTCGGCGTCGCCGGCCCGTTCCTCGACGGCACGCTCGACGACTGGGACTGGCTGCGCTCCATCAACGTCGACGGCGTCGCCTACGGGTGTCACGCCTTCGGGGCAGGGATGGTGCACCGCGGCCGGGGGCAGGTCGTCAACGTCGCCTCGGGGGCGGCGTACATCCCCAACCGCCACATGGCCGCGTACTGCGCGTCGAAGGCAGCCGTCGTCGCGCTGTCGCAGTGCCTGCGGGCGGACTGGCGCGGGCACGGCGTCGGCGTCAGCGTCGTGTGCCCGGGCGTCATCCGCACGCCGATCGTCACCGCGACCCGCTACCGCGGTCGCCTCGCCGGCAAGGAGGGCAAGGCGCAGCGGGCGTTCCGCTTCGGCCATCCGCCGGACCTCGTCGCGAAGGCGATCGTCGACTGCGTGAAGCGCGATCGCGACGTGGTCCCGGTCGGCCTCGAGTCGACGGTCGCCTACAAGCTCCTGCGTGGAGCCCCCCAGCCGGTCCAAGGCCTCATCGCGCGAACGGAGATCCTGTGAGCACGCACCACCGCATCATCATCGTCGGAGCCGGTATCTCGGGGATCGGGATGGCGGTCAAGCTCCGGCGCGAGGGCATCGAGGACTTCGTCCTGCTCGAGCGCAACGAGGCGCTCGGGGGCACGTGGTTCGAACACACGTACCCGGGCTTCGCGAGCGACTACCGGCGCCGCACGCGCCGCTTCGACGCCGAGAACTACGAGATCGCGGCCGCGTAGCGCGGCCGGACTGCGGCGAGGTGCTCGGGGACGTTCCGGGTTGCCCGGAAGGTCCTCGAACACTTCATGACCGGGTTGCGCTTGGGCGCCGCGCCTCGCGACCGCCTATCGCTCGATCATCCGCGCGAGCACCTCGGCGGCCCCGTCCTTGTGGAGCGGCTCGTTGAGGTTGCCGCACTTCGGCGACTGCACGCAGGACGGGCAGCCCTTCTCGCACGGGCACTCGGTGATGAGGCGGTACGCGTCCGCGCAGAGCGTCTCGAACATGCGGAAGCCCTGGCGGGTGATGCCGACGCCGCCGGGGTGGCCGTCGTAGATGAAGATCGTCGGCCCGCCCGTCTGGGCGTGCGCGTTCGTCGACAGGCCGCCGATGTCCCACCTGTCGCACATCGCGATGAGCGGGAGGACCGCGATCTGCGCGTGCTCCATCGCGTGCAGGGCGCCGAGGAGGATCTCGAGAGGGATCGCGTCGACCCCGCCGCGCGCGCCGCCGCCCAGGACTTCGCTGCCGAGCTCGTACCACAGCGCCTGCGTCGTGAACGTCGTCGGCGCCATCTCGAGCGGCTGCAGGTCGATGACCTCGTGCGACGGCAGGCGCGTGCGCTGGTAGGCGAGCACGTCCTGGGTGACGGTGACGGTGCCGAAGCTCAGCGTCACCCCGTGGACGTCCCGGCGGTCGAGCAGGCGCTCGATGTGCGTGTCGGTCTCGCTCTTGGGCTGCGTGTACCAGTCCCCGCTGAACGGCTCGACCCGGATCAGGCGGTCGTGCGGGTCGTGCTCCTTGACCTCGTAGGCGCGACCGAGGTGGAGGTAGACCGCGCCCTCGTGTGCGGTCGTCGGCGCGCGGCCCGACTCGACCGTCCCGAGCATCTCGCCGCTCGTGCCGTCGACGATCCGGAACTGGTCCGGGGACGCCGACCGCAGCGAGACGCGACCCGCGGGGAACTCCTCCGGACGGCGCAGGACGAACGCTCCACGTCGCTCGACGAGCTCGCCGAGGCTCGCGAGGTGCTCGCAGTGCGCGCGGACCCGCGGCCCGAGGGTCGCAGCGTCGACATCCGGTTCGATCGGGCCCTCGTGGGCGGCGCAGAGGAGGTGCTGGAGGTGGATCTCCTCGCTCTCGTGCTCGAGGATCGCCGCCTCGACGGGCCGCCCGAGGAACTCGTCCGGGTGGCGGCAGAAGTACTGGTCGAGCGCGTCCTCGCCCGCGACGTAGACGGCGAGCCCGCGGCCGCGCCGGCCGGCACGGCCCCACATCTGGCGCAGGGATGCGACGGTGCCGGGGAACGTGACGCACACCGCGGCGTCGAGCGCGCCGATGTCGATGCCGAGCTCGAGCGCGTCGGTGGTGATGACGGCGCGCAGCTCGCCGCGCGTGAGCCGCCCCTCGAGCTCGCGGCGCTGGGCGGGCGTGTACCCCGCGCGGTACGGGGCGACGAGGTCGGCGAGCTCGGGATCGGTGTCGCGCAGGAGGTCGCCGACGAGCTTGGCGACCACTTCGACGCCGCGCCGGCTCTTCACGAAGCAGATCGTGCGCGCCCCCTCGCGCACGAGATCGGCGACGAGATCTGCGGCCTCCGACAGCGCGCTGCGGCGCGTCTGCAGTGCCTCGTCGATCACGGGTGGGTTCCACATCGCGATCTGGCGCGCCGCACCCGGCGCGCCGTCCTCGTCGACGAGCGCGATCTCGTCGAGGCCCGTGAGCCGCTCGGCGAGCTCGACCGGGTTGGCGATCGTCGCACTCGCGAGGAAGAAGCGCGGCTCCGTCCCGTAGGCGTTGGCGACCCGCCGCAGCCGGCGCAGCACGTTCGCGACGTGCGAGCCGAACACGCCGCGGTACACGTGGGCCTCGTCGACGACGACCGCGGCGAGGTTCGCGAACACGTCGCCCCAGGCGCGGTGGTGGGGCAGGATCCCGATATGGAGCATGTCGGGGTTGGTGAGGAAGAGGTTCGCGGTGCGGCGGATCTGCGGCCGGTCCTCCCGGCGCGTGTCGCCGTCGTAGATCGCGGGGCGCAGGTGCTTGCCGAGCCGCAGCGCGTGGAGCGCCCGCGCCTGGTCCTGGCCGAGCGCCTTCGTCGGGTAGAGGTAGATCGCACGCGCCGAGCGATCGGCGCACAGCACGTCGAGGACGGGCAGGTTGAAGCACAGCGACTTGCCCGACGCCGTCCCCGTGGTGACGACGAACGGGCCGTCCGCGGCGGCCTCCAGCGCCTGCGCCTGGTGGCGGTAGAGCCGGTCGATCCCGGTGCGGGCGAGCCCCTTGCGCAGGACGGGATGCAGGTCGTCGGGGATCGGCGCGTAGACGGGGCGGCGCGCCCCCTCATAGCCTTCCGCGACGATCCGGCCGTCGGCTCCGGCGACCGTGAGGAGGTTCGTCCACGGATCGCGGGCGCTGGTGTCGAGGGAGGCCACTACCCCCGACGGTAGCGGGCGGCGAGCACGACGTCGGCGACGCGGTCGCTCGCCTCCCGCAGCTTGCGGAAGTACGTCGCGCGGCTGACGTTGAGGTCGAGCGCAGCGCGTTCGTGCCCGCCCTGCGGGTCGAGGTAGCCGTGGCGCAGCGTCGCGGCGAGGA
>JBFIDS010000219.1:0-6125 GCA_041603715.1 Paraconexibacter sp.
CGCGTCGCCCCGCCACTCGAGCGCCGAGGCCGGCGACTGCGTCGCGTGGTCGACGGTCCACCCGCCGTCGTCGCGCTGGCCGGCGGCGACGCGATCGAGGTCGCGCTGCACCGCGTCGGCGGGCAGGTGGTCGCGCAGCGGGCGGTCCGGACGCGGCGAGAGGTCGAGCACGCGCAGCGCCTCCCCCTCCACGCCGCCCGCGACCGGCAGCTCCCCCGACGCCGGCACGAGGGCGGCGAGCCGGGCGAGGTCGCCGAGCGCCTCCGGCTCCACCTCGGCGAGCGCGTCGAGGAAATGGAGCGCGTACTTCACCTCGTAGGCCGCCGCGCCCGCGCCGAGCCCGGCGACACCGTCCCGGCAGAACGCGGTCGCCCGCGCGAGCCAGGGGTGCCCGGCGACCACCGGATCGTGCACCGCCACCCGGTGGGCCGCGGCGCAGACCGCCGTGGTGATGTGCAACGACGAGGCGCCGGGATCCGCCGCGGCCCACCACGGCGCCGTCCCGGGGCCCGCGGCGTCCGCCGCGGCGAACGGGAGACCGCCGTCGGGGAGCGTCGCCGCCTCGCGCCAGTCGCAGAGCGGGCCCGCGAGGGGCGCCGTCGACGGGGCGACCTCGGCGAGGACCTCGAGGGCGTGGAGCGCACCCGCGGGCTGACTCGCCGGCGCGCGCAGGTCCGGCTCGAGGCCCCAGCCGAACCCCCCGTCGGCGTTGCGATGACCGGCGAGGGCCGCGAGCACCCCATCCGCGTCACCGCCCCCGAAGAGCCGGGCGAGCCGCCGGCGATCGAGCAGACGGGCGTGGGTGTCCACGAAGGCGCGGGCGGCGGGGAGATCGACCATCACGGTGAGCCTTCCTCATACAACGGATGGAGTTCTGCGGTCGTCGTCGTAAGTTCGCCACGGGCGTCCCGTTGCACCCCCGTCCAGTCCGCTTCGCCATCCCGCCAGGAGACCACATGCGCACCACCCGCTTCACGTCGGCGCACCTCATCGCGATCGTCGCCGTCTTCATCGCCCTCGGCGGCACCGCCACCGCCGCCGCCATCAAGATCACGTCGCCCAGCCAGCTGAAGGACGACGTCGTCACCGGCGCGAAGGTGAAGAACACGAGCCTCACCGGGATCGACGTCAGGAACAGCACGCTCACGGGCGCCGACGTGAGGAACGGCTCGCTCACCGCCGCCGACTTCGAGGCCGGCACGCTCACGGCCGGTCCGACGGGGCCCGCCGGACCGGCTGGCCCCGCCGGACTGCCCGGCCCGCAGGGCACCCCCGGTCCCCAGGGACCGCAGGGACTCCAGGGGCCCGCCGGCCCGTCGACGCCCCCCACCATCCGTCACACCGGGATCAGCAGCGCCCTGACCATCACCCAGCTCAACCAGGAGGTCCTCACGCTCCAGTTGCCCGCCGGCGCCTACTACCTGCACGCGAAGACGCAGATGGACAACGCCTCCAACCCCGGGCAGGAGGGGGAGTGCCGCCTGCGCGTCAACGGCACCGTCATCGACGAGTCCAACGCGACCCTGGAGGACAACGAGGGCAACACCGTCGCCCTGCAGGCACCCCTCACCCTGCAGGCCCCCGCCACGGTCGAGATGCTCTGCGACGGCGACAACATCGCCAACGACGACCTCGTCGTGCGCAGCAGGAAGATGAGCGCCACGGAGGCAGTGCTCATCCCCTGACCGACCGCACGACCGCCACATGACGACGGCCCCGCGACGCTCGCGCCGCGGGGCCGTCGTGCGTCCGGGGACGTCCCGGCTCAGCGCTTCACGCGGAACCGCCGCAGCCGCAGCGAGTTCGACACGACGAAGACCGAGCTCGCCGCCATCGCCGCACCCGCGAGCAGCGGGTTGAGGTAGCCGGCCGCCGCGGCGGGGATGAGCGCCACGTTGTAGGCGAAGGCCCAGAACAGGTTCGACCGGATCGTCCTCAGCGTCCGCCGCGAGAGCCGGATCGCGTCACCGGCCGACCGCAGGTCGCCCGAGACGAGCGTGAGGTCCGACGCCTCGATGGCGACGTCCGTGCCCGTGCCGATCGCCAGGCCGAGATCGGCCTGGGCGAGCGCGGGGGCGTCGTTGACGCCGTCGCCGACCATGGCGACGACCCGTCCCTCGTCCTGCAGGCGGCGCACGACGTCGACCTTCTCCGCGGGGAGGACCTCCGCGATGACCTCGTCGATGCCCACCTGCGCCGCCACAGCCTCGGCCGTCGCGCGGTTGTCCCCGGTGAGGAGCACGGGGCGCAGGCCGAGCTCCTTCATCTGCGCGACCGCCTGCGCGGAGGTCTCCTTCGGCGTGTCGGCGACGATGAACAGCGCTCGTGCCTCGCCCTCCCACCCCGCGGCGATCGCGGTGCGCCCGTCGGACTCGGCGGCCTCCTTCGCGGCGACGAGGCCGTCGGGGAGGTGCAGTGCCCAGTCCGCGAGCAGTGCCGGGCGCCCGGCGACGACACCGACGCCGTCGACGACACCCTCGACCCCCAGGCCCTCCCGGTTGGAGAACGTCTCCACGCCGGGGAGCCGCCCGAGCTCGTCCTGCGCCGCGGCCGCGATCGCCTGCGCGATCGGGTGCTCGGACGCCGACTCGAGCGCGCCGACGAGGCGCAGGGCGTCCGCCCGGTCCGTCCCCGGTGCGAGAGCGACGTCGACGAGCGACATCCGCCCCGTCGTCACCGTGCCGGTCTTGTCGAGGACGACGGTGTCGACGCGACGCGTGGACTCGAGCACCTCGGGGCCCTTGATGAGGAGCCCGAGCTGCGCGCCGCGACCGGTCCCGACGAGCAGGGCGGTCGGCGTCGCGAGCCCGAGCGCACACGGGCAGGCGATGATGAGGACCGCGACGGCGGCGGTGAACGCGAACGCGGCGCTCTCGCCCGCCCCGAGCCAGAACCCGAGCGTCGCGGCGGCGACGACGAGGACGATCGGGACGAAGACGCCGGAGATCCGGTCGGCGAGCCGCTGCACCGGGGCCTTACCGGTCTGCGCGTCCGTGACGAGCTTCGCGATCTGCGCGAGCGCCGTATCGGAGCCGATCTTCGTCGCGCGGACGACGAGCCGGCCGCCGACGTTGACGGTCGCTCCCGCGACCGCGTCGCCGGGCGCCTTCTCGACCGGGACCGACTCGCCTGTGAGGAGGGCCTCGTCGACCGCGGAGGCCCCCTCCTCGACCAGGCCGTCCGTGGCGACCTTCTCGCCGGGACGCACGACGAAGCGGTCGCCGACGGCGAGCTCCTCGATGGGGACGCGGCGCTCGACCGGTCCGTCCGCGCCGCCCTCGTCGAGGACGGTGACGTCCTTGGCGCCGAGCGCGAGCAGCGCCTCGAGCGCCGCTCCGGCGCGTCGCTTCGCCCGTGCCTCGAAGTAGCGCCCGGCGAGGATGAACGTGATGACGACGGCCGCGACCTCGAAGTAGACGTGGTCGAGCGAGGCCGACCGGTCCGGGACGAGATCGAAGGTCATCGTCATGCCGGTCATCCCGGCGTCCCCGGCGTACAGGGCGACGACCGACCACACGTAGGCCGCGAGCGTGCCGACGCTGACGAGCGTGTCCATCGTCGCCGTCGCGTGCTTCGCGTTCGCCCATGCGGCCCGGTGGAAGGGCCACGCCGCCCACAGCACGACGGGCGTCGCGAGCGTCCACGTCAGCCACTGCCAGTCGTCGAACTGGAGCGCCGGGATCATCGAGAGCAACAGGATCGGCAGCGAGAGCACCGCGGAGGCGATGACGCGCTGTCGCAGGGCCTGCGTGGGATCGGCGTCCGGCTCGTCGCCGGCCGTCGCGTCGTCCCGCGCCGGGAGGGCCGCCTCGTAGCCGGCCGCCCGGACGGCCTGGAGGAGGTCGTCGGTCGAGACCGCGCCGTCCTCGTAGGTGACCGCGGCCTTCTCGGTCGCGTAGTTGACCGTCGCGGTGACGCCGTCGAGCTTGTTGAGCTTGCGCTCGATGCGGTTCGCGCACGAGGCGCACGTCATCCCGGTGATCGGGAGTTCCAGGTCGGTGCTCATGACGATTCCTCCATGGTGAACGCCGCGGTGTGGACCTGCCCGTCGAGACGGAACTCGACCCAGACGCGGTACGCGCCCGGCGTCGGGAACCCGGCGTCGAAGGCGAGCGCGTCGTCGTCGGCGTGGGTGTGGAGATAGGCGAGATCGGAGACCCGTAGCGCGACGAGATGCCCCTTCGCCCCGAGGTGGTCCTCGAGCTCCGCCGCCACGCTCTCGCCGTCGCGAAGGACGTCGAACGACAGCCGGTCGCCGTCGCGGTGCAGGCGGACCTCGGCACCGCGGTCCGAACGGGCCTCGGCCGAGGCGGCCGGGAGGGGGCGCGGGGCGAACGCGCCCGGCACCTGCACGTCGCCGCCGAGCGTCCGCTGGACGCCGTCGATGGTGAAGTCGGCGTAGGCGCGGTAGGTCCCGGGGGCGGGGAGGTCGGCCGTCACGCTCCAGGTGCCGTCATCGGCGAGCTCGGGATGGACGTGGCGGAAGATCGCGAGGTCGCGCCGGACGAGCACGAGATGCATGCGCTTCTCGTGCGCGACGTCGTAGGTCCGCACCGGCGCGCCGTCCGGGCCGAGGATGCGGAACGCCACCCGAACCTCGCCCGGGCCGGCGGGCGTGCCGCCCGTGAGAACGAGCCGGTAGCCGTGGGCCTCAGCGGCGAGGCCCGGCAGCGACGGCGCCGCCGCTGGGTCCGCGGCCTCCTCGGCGTGCGCGTCCCCCTCACCGGCCTCGCCGTGCCCGCCGACCTCGTCGCCGGATGCCGGCGGGTCGATCGCCTGGGCGCCGTGACCGCCGCCGTCGGTCGCGCCGTCGGGGTCGACGGCGCTCCCGGCGAGGGCCGCACCGCCGAACACGAGGGCGAGGAGGGCCGCGAAGAGCGCGAGCCGGACGGGAACGCTCACGACGCCACCTCGTATCCGGCCTCTCTCACCGCGGCGGTGACGGCAGCGGGGTCGTGGTCGCCGGTGACGTCCAGGCGACCGGTGTCGAGGTCGACCTCCACTGCGGTGACCCCGGCGACCTCGGCGACCTCTTCGAGCACGCTGGAGCGGCAGTGTCCGCAGGTCATTCCGGTCACGATGTAGGTGGCGGTGCTCATCTCGTCAGGTCTCCTTGAATACGGGGTGGGGGTATCCGCAAGGACAGTAGCACAGACCCTTCATACCCCCAAGGGGTATTGCTACACTTTCGTCATGGCAACATCAGAACCGCGCGGCTACACCGCGTCCAAGGAGCAGGTCCAGAAGCGTCTGCGCCGTATCGAGGGCCAGGTCCGCGGGATCCAGGGGATGGTCGAGGAGGATCGTTACTGCATCGACGTCCTCACGCAGATCAGCGCCGTGCAGGCCGCGCTCGACAAGGTCGCGCTCAGCCTGCTCGACGAGCACGCCCGCCACTGCGTCATCGGGGGTCCCGAGGGCAAGCAGGTCGAGCGCACGGACGAGCTGATGGCCGCCGTGGCGCGCCTCATGCGGCGCGGCTGAGACCGGCGCTCGCCCCTCCCGGGCGAGCGACACAGAATTTTCGTCCAGGGGGCGACATTTCGCTCAAGGGGGAGTACTTTGGACGCCGGTCCGGGACGCATCCAACCCCGGTGCCGCCGAACGATGTCAGCGCACACTCCCCGGTCCTCGGCCCGTCCTCGCTCGAGCGCGTTTCTGGCCTCCATCCTCATCGGCCTCGCTGTCGGTCCGCTTTCAGGGGCCTCAGCGGCGTCGACGCCCGCCTCGTCGAGCGCCAAGCCCCGCTACGTCTCGCTCGGGTCCGTCGGCCTGCAGGTGCGCAGCGCGAGCCTCAAGAGCCGCACGCTGCGCGTGAAGGTGACGGCGCGGCGGACGCTCGCGCTGCGGTTCGCGATCGTCCGCGGGAAGAAGCAGCTCGGCTCGGCGAAGATCAGCGTGCGCAAGGGCACGACGAGCCTGAAGCTCCTCCTCAACCAGAAGTCGACGGGGAAGAACCTGCGCCTGCGGGTCACCGCGCGCGTCGGCCGCACGAAGGGCCGCCAACGCGTCGGCGTCGCGCTCCTGAAGCTGCCGGTGCGAGCGCCCAAGCCGAAGCCGAAGCCCCCCGTCCCGGTCGTTCCGCCGCCCGCGACGGGCCAGGGGACGCCGCCCGTGCCCCCGCC
>JBFIDS010000220.1:0-6121 GCA_041603715.1 Paraconexibacter sp.
ATGATCCGCCGTGTTCTCGTGCTCGTGCTCGCTGCGCTCGCCTGCGTGGCCTCGCCCGCCGCGGCGGCCGAGCCGAGGCCCTCCGTCATCGACCTCGAGGACGAGGTGATGTGCGTGTCGTGCAACGTGCCGCTCAACATCGCCGAGTCGCCGCAGGCGACGGCGCAGCGCGCGGAGATCCAGCGCCTCGTCGACCAGGGCCTCACGAAGGACGAGATCAAGGACCGGCTCGTCGTCGAGTACGGGCGCAACGTGCTCGCCCAGCCCGACGACAGCGGCTTCGGGCTCGCCGCCTACCTGGTGCCGATCGCGGTGGGCGGTCTCGGCATCGGCCTGCTCGTGCTGCTGATCCCGCGCTGGCGCCGGCGCGCCACCGCGGGTCCCGGGCTGTCGGCGCCGATGCCGGCGGGCGACGGAGCGCCGGGCGGGACGACGGGCCCGGGGAGCACCACCGGGGCGCCGTCCGCCGAGGCCGAGCGCCGGCTCGACGCCGAGCTCGCGAGGTTCGACCGGTGAGCCGCATCCCGTGAGCACCCTGTCTCTCGTCCTCGCACAGGTCGAGACCTCGAACACCACCGTCCTCGCCGCGTTCGCCGTGGGCTTCGTGTCGTTCATCAGCCCGTGCGTCCTGCCGCTCGTGCCCGGCTACCTGTCGGCGGTGAGCGGGCTCTCCCTGACGGACATCCGCACGCGTGAGCAGGGCGTCTCGAAGGTCCTGTGGCCGTCGGTCATCTTCTGCCTGTCGTTCACGGTGATGTTCGTCGCGCTCGGGATGTCGGCGACCGGCCTCGGGTCGACGCTGCGCGACAACCAGGACCTCCTCAACAAGCTCGCGGGCGGCACGATCATCGCGATGGGCGCCTTCTTCCTCCTCACGCCGTTCGTGACGCGGATCAACCAGGAATGGCGCCCGGAGGCCCTCATGGAGCGGGCGGGCACGGGTGGCCCGGTCGTCGCGGGGCTCGCCTTCGCGGTCGCGTGGACGCCCTGCATCGGACCGACGCTCGCCTCGATCCTCGCGGCCGCCTCGACGTCGGACACCGTCGGCCGCGGCGGGGTGCTCCTCGCGTTCTACTCGGCGGGCCTCGCTGTCCCGTTCCTCCTCACCGCGGTCGCGTTCGACCGGGCGACCTCGGTGTTCCGATGGCTGCGCGACCACTACGTGATCATCACCGCGATCAGTGGCCTCATCCTCATCGCGATGGGCTTCCTCATCCTCACCGGGGAGATGAGCCGCCTCAACCGCGAGGCCCAGGACCTCCTCGAGTCCGTGGGACTCGACTTCATCTACTCGCTCTAGTCGCGCGGCGGCGCACGACACGGCGGCCCCAGGTCACGTTTGCTGGCCCAGGGCCGGCAACCGTGCCGCGCGGGCGGCCGGTGACGGTTTCGCACGGGCCGACGTGGGGCGGCGGACGGTCGCCTGGCGGTGGCTCCCAGCGCACCCTGTCGTCCGCCGGCGATGTGGCGCAACGCCCTCCTCGCCGGGGGCGCGCCCGTCCACCGCTCGAAGCGCTCGGTCGACGTCCGGCATGTCCGGAACCGAGTCGAGCACCTGATCGACTCGGCGCCGGTCGGCTCGCCGCAGGCGCACCGGCCTCCGCCACCCACACCGGAGCGTCCTCTCCTCCGTCGCTGACGCGCGAACGCGCGAGTCACGCAGGCGCCGGAGCGGAACGCCAGCCCGCCTGTGGCACGTTTGCTGGACCTGGTCCAGCAAACGTGACCTGCGGGGTGCCGGTGGCGCCTCGTGCACGCGGCGCGGCGTCCCGCGTGCGCCCGTCGTCGCGCGCGCCGCGGCGCTACCTCTCGTCCGGCGCGTCGACCCCGAGGAGGTCGAGGGCGCGGGCGAGCGTGCGGCGCGTGACGACGCAGAGCGCGAGCCGGTAGCTCTTGAGCTCCTGCGGCTCGACGTCCTTGACGCGGCAGTCGCGGTAGAACGCCGAGAACGCCTGCGCGAGGTCGAGGGCGTACGTGGCGACACGGTGGGGCGCCCGACGCTCCGCGGCCTCGGCGACGACATCGGGGAGGTCGAGGACGAGCTTGAGCAGGTCGCGCTCCGAGGCGTGCAGCTCGACCCCGGGACCGAGGCCGCCGGTCGAGACGGCGTCGAGCGCCTGGGCGACCCGCGCCTCCCCCACCTCCCGCAGCACGGACGCGATCCGGGCGTGGGCGTACTGGACGTAGTAGACGGGGTTGTCGCGCGACTGGTCGCGAGCGACCGAGAGGTCGAGGTCGACCGTCGTGTCGTGCGAGCGTGCGAGAAGGAACCAGCGGGCGGCATCCACGCCGATCTCACCGACGAGATCGTCGAGCGTCACGATCGTGCCGGCCCGCTTGCTCATCGCCGTGAGGTCGTCGCCGTCCTTGAGACGGACGAACTGCATGATGAGCAGCTCGAGGTCCTCCCGGGCGCCGCCGAGCGCCGCGTACGCCGCATGCATGCGCGCGACATAGCCGTGGTGGTCGGCACCCCAGACGTCGATGAGGAGCTCGAACCCGCGGTCGCGCTTGTCCTGGTGGTAGGCGATGTCCGAGGCGAAGTACGTGTGCTCGCCCGACGAGCGCACGACGACCCGGTCCTGATCGTCGCCGAGGTCCTCCGTGCGGGCGAAGAGCGCCCCGTCCTTCTCGTAGGTCCGGCCCTGCTCGGCGAGGATCGTGAACGCGTGCTCGACGCGCGACTCCGAGGCGCCGGGCTCGACCTCGTGCAGCGAGCGCTCGCTGAACCACGTGTCGAACTCGACGCGGAAGGCGCGCAGCGACTCCTCGGCGTCCGCGCGCATGAGCGCGACGGCGTCCGCGGTGATGCGCTCGAGGTCGTCGCCCGCGGCGTCGTCGATGCGGCCCGCGAGGTCGACGACGTAGGCGCCCTGGTAGCCGTCCTGGGGCGGCTCCTCTCCCCGGGCACGGGCCTGGACGGAGAGCCCGAGCTTGAGGACCTGGGACCCGAAGTCGTTGACGTAGTACTCGCGGGAGACGTCGTGCCCGACGAAGTCGAGGATCCGCGCGAGCGCGTCGCCGTACGCGGCGTTGCGCGTGTGGCCGACGTGCAGCGGCCCCGTCGGGTTCGCGCTGACGAACTCGACGTTCACGCGCCGGGCGGGATCCGCGTTCCCACCTCCGAAGCCCTCGCCCGCGGCGAGCACCCCACCGAGCGCCCCGACGTACCACGCGTCGGCGAGCACGAGGTTGAGGAACCCCGGGCCGGCGACCTCGACGCTCGCGAGGGAGTCGCCGAGATCGGTCCGCAGCCGCTGTGCGAGATCGGTCGCGATGTCGCGCGGGGGGCGCCCGAGGGCCTTCGTGAGGACCATCGCCGCGTTCGTCGCGAAGTCGCCGTGATCAGCCTGGCGAGGACGGTCGAGCGTCGCCTTGTCGACCGGCACGTCCTGCGCGTCGCCGGCGAGGGCGACGGCGGCGTTGCGCACGGCGGCGTGGAGGTCGGTGATGGCGGTCATCGGTCTCGCTCGCAATCTATCGGCGGGCGGCGGCGGGCGACCCCCGGTCCGCTCTCGCCCCCGACGGCGACGGGGGCGCGGTCGGCGGGCGGCCTCAGTGGTGGTAGGGCTCGCCCGCGAGGATCTTGTGACCGCGATAGAGCTGCTCGAGGAGGACGACCCGGGCGAGCTGGTGCGGGAGCGTGAGCCGCCCGAGCGAGAAGCGGTGGTCGACCTCGCTGCCGAGCTCCAGCCCGTAGGCGCCGCCGATGACGAAGCAGAGATCCCTCCCGCTCATGCGCCGATCCTCGAGGAAGCGGCTGAAGCCCGGGCTGTCGAACTCCTCACCCCCGACGGCGAGAAGACTCACGAACGCGCGGTCGGGGATCCGCCGCGCGACGTGCTCGTCCTCGCGGACCTCGATCAGCTCGAGCCGCGCGTGTCGCGCGATGAGCTTCTTGTAGTGGGCGATGTCGTCGGCGTACGGCGGCCGCAGACGCCCGACGGAGAGGACCGTGATCCGCACGCGGCGGAACGCTACCGACGCGGCGTCGCGGGCTCTCCCGTCGTGCTGGCCGGGACGCGCGCGGCGAGCGCGCGGCGCAACCGGCGAACGTACGCGGCGACGCCCGTGAGAACCGTGACGAGGACGGCGAGGAACCCGCCGAGGAGCAGCGGGACGTTCGCCCCCGCCCAGTCGAGGAAACGCGTCCAGGTACCGGTGGGCTCGCGCGGCGTGAAGACGACGGTTCGCGCCGACAGCTCGCGATCTCCGTCGAGCAGGCGCGCGCCGATGCGATGCTCCGTCGCGCTGACCCCCGGCAGGTCGACGGTGACGGCGCGACGGGTTCCGGGCGCGACGGGTCCGGTCGCGATCTCACGACGCACGAGCACGCGCCCGCCCGAGTGGGCGAGGACGACCTCGCCGCGGGCGGGGGCCGGCGCCGTTCCGCGGTTGACGATCTCCACCGTCGCGCTCGTCCCCTCCCCCGCCGCGCTGCCCGGCGCGCGCAGGCCGACGATCGCGAGGTCCGCGCTCGGCAGCTCGCCCGGTCCCACGAGCGTGAACGCGTGGTCGGCGAACGTGCGCCGCCCCCCGGCCTCGACGACGGCGCGGGCGGTGTAGCGCCCGGCCGGGAGGACCTCTTCGACGACGGCGGGCAGCTCGCGCTCCGCATCGGGGAGCACGTTGCCCGACGTCACCCGGCCGCGGGCGACGAGCCGACCGGCCGCGTCCCGCACGCGCAGCCGTACCCGGGGACGGGTGTGGATGTCGCCCGTCCCGCGGACGCGGACTCCGAAGGCGAGCGTCCGCTCCGGGCCCTGCTCGGCGCGCAGGGCGACGGCGTCGGCCCGTCGCGGCCCGTGCCCGGGGTAGGCGAGCAGCAGGTTCGTGGTGAGCCGCAGGCGCGCGTCGACGACGCCCTCCCCACCCGGCGCGTCCGCCGCCCCGGGGTCGACGGAGGGCACCGCCTCGGCGACGACGACGCCGTACGAGCCTCCGCGTCGCAGCGGGCGGTGACCCACCACGCGCAGCTCGACCGCACGCGCGGAGCCGGCGGGCACGGTGAACGTCGACGGTGATGCTTGGACGAGCCGACGTCCGGCGGCGAAGCTCGCGGCGTCGAGGGAGAAGGCGGGCAGCCCGCTGAGGTCCTGATCGGCGGGCACGACACGGATGCGGACGTCCACGGGCCGGCCCGTGTCGTTGCCGACACGGACGGACGACAGCATGTCGCCCGCCTGTGCACGGACGTCGATCGAGGCCGGCGAGACGCTGACCCCGCCGAGGCCCGTTGCCGCCGGCGCGGGCGCGACCGCCGTTGCGACGAGCGCGCAGGCGGTGAGCAGGACGAGCGACGTACGGCGGACCATGGCTCAGAACCCGTGCGAGGCGGTGTAGGTGACGCGAACGCGGTAGGCGCGCGGAGACAGCCGGACGTCGGTGAAGGCGAACGCCTGACGCAGGCGCACGCCGACCGTGCGTGTCCCGCACGTGAGGCCGAGAACGCATCCCGTCTGGGACTGCCCGCCCACGACGGTCGCCGCCGTCGAGGAGAGTGCGGTGTACGTCGGCGTCTGGGGGACCCCGGCGACCGACGTGCGACCCAGGTCATCGGCGAGCCGAGCGTCGCGCCGCCTCCCGGGTACGAACCTCCGTCCCACTCGCGCATCCGCCCATCGGCCGCGTCGGACGCGATCCGCAGGCCCCAGCTCTGGTTGCTCGAGACCGTCACGACCTGCTCCGCGGACGTCGCCGTGAGCCCCGCGTCGTGGGTGCCGAGGGCGACGTCCCCCGGGAAGGTCGCCTCGAGGCACGGGAGGAGGATGAGGTTGAGCTCGCACGCCGCGCGGGCCGGCGCGGCGAGGACGAGCGCGGCGCCCAGCGTCGCGAGTCCGACGATGAGCGCGCGCAGGCCCACACGCTGGTCAGTAGCCCTGCGCAACGTCGAAGGAGACGAGCGCGCGGTAGTCGTTGGACCCGGCGCTCGTGTCGGCGTAGGAGATGGCCTGCCGGTAGCGCAGCCCGACGTCGACACCGGCGTCGCTCGTCGCGGCCTGCGTGCCGGTGACGAGCGCCTGGACGTTCGACAGCGACGCGAAGCTCGTGCCCTGGGCCACGCCGCCGAGCGATGACATGCGCCACTCGAGGGCGTTCGTGAGCACCTTGGGGGTCGGCG
>JBFIDS010000221.1:0-6101 GCA_041603715.1 Paraconexibacter sp.
CGACCCACGATCACGACGTCGGGTTCCAGGCGCGGTGGCTCGACACCGAGTTCCGCGCCTGGCTCGACGCCGCGCCGGCGACGCACGTCGTCGGAATCGCGGGCAACCACGACTTCGTGTTCGAGCGGGCCCCGGAGAAGGTGCCCGACGACCTGCGCTGGACGTACCTCCAGGATGCCGGGTGCGTGATCGACGGCGTGACGTTCTGGGGCTCGCCGTGGACGCCGTGGTTCTTCGACTGGGCCTTCAACGCCCCGAAGGGCGACGAGAAGGAGGAGTTCCTGACGTCGCACTACGAGGAGGTCCCCGACGCGACGGACGTCCTCCTCGTCCACGGCCCGCCGAGGGGCTTCGGCGACCACACCGCGAGCGGGATGGACGTCGGCTCGACGGCGTTCCTCGACCTCATCGAACGGACCGACCCCCGGCTCGCCGTCTTCGGCCACATCCACGAGGGCCGGGGCGACTGGACCCGCGGGACGGCGCGGCTGCTCAACGTCTCCGCGGTCGACCTGCAGTACGCGCTGCGCGACGACCCGTTCGTCCTCGTCGACGTCTGAGCCGCCACTCGGCCGGCCCGGACGTTCCGCTTTCCGGGCCGGGGGCGGTCGCTAGGGTGCGCGGCATGACCGCCCCTCAGCTCGTCCGCCTCGACGTCGCCGACAGCGTCGCCCACCTCGTCCTCGCATCCCCCGACACCGGCAACGTTCTCTCCGAGGAGCTCGCCCGGCAGATGCGCGCCGCGGCGGAGAGCCTCGCCGAGCGCGACGAGGTGCGCGCCGTCGTCCTCTCGGCCGAGGGCAAGGCGTTCTGCGTCGGCGGCGACCTCGGCTTCATGGCGGGTGCCGGCGACCGCAAGAGCGCGCTGCGCGGTCTCGCCGACGACGCGCACGCCGCGCAGCTCGCGCTCCTCGACCTCCCCGCGCCGCTCGTCGTCAGCGTCCAGGGCGTCGCCGCCGGGATCGGGATGAGCTTCGTCGCGTGCGCGGACATCGCGATCGCCGGCCGCTCCGCCGCGTTCGTCAGCGCCTACGCCGGCGTCGGCCTGTCGCCGGACGGCGGCCAGTCCTGGCTCCTGCCGCGCCTCGTGGGCCTGCGTCGCGCGACCGAGCTCATCCTCACCAACCGTAAGCTCGGGGCCGACGAGGCGCTCGCGATCGGCCTCCTCACCGAGGTCGTCGACGACGACGCGCTCGAGGCGCACACGGCGGACGTCGCGGCCCGCCTCGCGCAGGGTCCGACCGTGTCCTTCGGGGCGATCCGGCGGCTCATCCGCGTGGGCGCGACGACGCCGTTCGCCGAGCACCTCGAGGCCGAGGCCGAGAGCATCTCCACGCTCGCCGCCTCGCCGACCGGCCGTGAGGGCGTCGACGCCTTCCTGGGCAAGCGTCGCCCGGACTTCCCGGCGCGCTGAGGCGCTCGCGCGCCGCCGGCGCCACCCCCGCGGGGGGTGTCGCGTTCCCGCGTCCCTCGGCGTCGCTGGAATGCGTCACCCCCTCGGGGAGCGCGTCATCCGGATGCCGTGGACCGTGCGAACGCGTCGGCGAGCGTGGCCCAGCCCTGCTTGCGGCGCTCGTGCCACTCGACGCGGTTCCACGGCTCGAACCCGTAGCCACGCGGCCGGGCGAGGATGCGGCCCCCCGGCCCGGCGACGGTGAGGCTGATGGGCCGGTCGGGAGCGAGCGTCTCGGTGCCGAGCGACCCGTCGGGACGCGGCCTGATCAGCTTGCGCGAAGAGGGGTCCGAGAAGCCGAGCAGCGCCCAGGGCAGCCGCAGCTCGAGCACTCCGTCGCCGCCCGCCCCGGTGGTGCGGGCGTCCTCGGCCTCCGGCCCCGACGGCAGCGGGTCGAGCGTGAGCAGCTCGACGGGCCGCCGCTCGCCGGTGACGGGGACGACGTAGGGGCGGTTGAGGATCATCTGCGGCGTTCGCCACGCCCCCGAGCCATGGCGCATCGTCGCCGGGTCGACGTCGAGGTAGTCACGGGCGATCCCGTACTGCGCCGCGAGCGCGTCGGTCCACGCCGCGTGGCGCAGGCGGAGGCGCGTGCCGTCCCACGAGACGGCGACGTCCGCGCCCACGGCGACGCCCCGGGCACCCGGCAGCCCGCCGTTCGACCCCGGCCGGACGTCGAGTCCGATCGTGAGGCCGTCACGCATCGTGTCCTCGTCGCCGCGGACGAGCAGCGAGAGCGCCTCCTCGTCGTGGGTCGCCCGCACCTGCGTGATGCCCTCGCGGGCCTCCCACAGCGCCGGGGAGTGACCGGGCGCATCCCACTCCGCGCCGTCACCGTCGACGACGACCTTGGCCCGGAGCCCCGGCTCGACGGCGACGACGCCGAAGTGCTCCTCGTTGGTGAGCGCGTTGCGCCACAGCTGCCGACGGTCCCCGGGGACCTCGGTGTCGAGGGTGTTCCAGGTGAACTTGAACCACTCGTCCACCCACGCGAAGAGGACCCCGCCGGCCAGTCCCTCGGCGCGGATGATCCCGAGCATGTCGGCGTCGATCCGCGCCGCCGTCCGCTCGTCGTGCGCGCCCTGGTCCCGGCCCTGGGGCCCGAGGTGCGCGCTCCCCAGCGCGCTCGGGACCCCGAACTCGGTGACCATGAGGGCCTGGCCGCGGTGGTGGTCGGCGATGTCGCCCAGGTAGGCCGCGTAGCTGTCGGGTGCGTCGCGGTAGCGCGGCTCGAGGCGCAGGAAGTCCGGGTAGTACGGGTAGGCGTGATAGCTCGCGAACGTCCCGCCCGGCCACCGGGCGGTCGCGCGGACGTGCGTCGCGTCGACGGACACGAGGTCCTCGCGCCCGAGGGCCTCGTAGGGATGCTCGAGCGGATCCGTCGTGAGCCAGTTCGTGAACGTCATCGCGCGCGACCAGCCCGCGTTCGCATCGAGGGTCGCGAGGTGGTCCATCATCCGCGCGATGTACGCCTCGGTCGATGTGCTCCCCCCGGTCGACTCGACGTAGCGCCCGCGGTGACGGCGCGGCGGGTTGCGGCGCTCGGAGGCGTGCGTGGCGACGGGGTCCCACTCCACCCCCGGGGACCACGCGACGACCCAGCGGGAGATATCGGCCGTCCAGCGCCCGGAGGCGTGACCGCGTCGCGGCGGGCGGGTGAGGCGACCGAAGACGGCCGCGTGGACCTCCTCGACGAGTTCGCGCTGCTCGCGCAGGACCTTCGCGTCCCAGAGGTCCTGGGTCTCGAGGAAGCGCTCCTCGGGGATCCAGACGCCGTGGATGACGTAGATGGCTCCGTCGGGGTGGACGAGGTTGTGGCGGCGCAGCTCGGTGTAGAAGCTCGGGTCGAGGAGGGTGTAGATGCGCACGACGCGAACGCCCAGCTCGCGCATGCCCGCGAACCAGCGGCGGTAGTCCGGCGCGCGCGCCGAGACCTCGCCGGGGAAGTGGCCGGGCGTCGTGGACCCGAGGTTGACGCCGGCCCAGAAGCGATCCGCGAAGCCGTCGGGCGTCGCGAGCTGCACGGCGGTCGGCGTCGCGCGCGCCGGGATCCGAAGACCGTCCACGACCGCGGGCTGCCCGCGCCAGGACGTGTCCGGGACGTCCGCGTCCCCGCCCCCGCACCCGCCCGCGCCGACACCGAGGAGCACGACGGTGAGAAGGAGGGCAGGGAGCCGCACGCGGCCGGGGGGAACCATTACCCCTATTGTCGGCCGCGACGCGCGCAACTGTGAGCGGATCCTGGGAGTTTCCTGGGGGACGGCGGTTTCCCAGGAGACTCACAGCTTCATCGGGAGAATCACCCACATGAACGCGCCCGCCCCCACCGGCCAGCGGATCCTCGTCGTCGACGACGAGCCCAACATCGTCGATGTCATCTCGATGGCGCTGCGCTACCAGGGCTTCGAGGTGGCCTGCGCCGGCACCGGCCAGGAAGCGCTGAGCGCGGTCTCGTCGTTCCGCCCGCACCTGATGATCCTCGACGTGATGCTCCCGGACACGACGGGCTTCGAGGTCGCCGAGCGCCTCGGCGCCCAGCGCGCGGACGTCCCCATCGTCTTCCTCACCGCGCGCGACGCGACCCCCGACAAGATCCGCGGGCTCACGTCCGGCGGCGACGACTACGTCACCAAGCCGTTCAGCCTCGAGGAGCTCATCGCCCGCATCCGGACGATCCTGCGCCGGACGGGCAAGGCGGCGGCCGACGACGGCCGTCTCGTCTTCGAGGACCTCGAGCTGGACGAGGACACGCGCGAGGTGACGCGGGCGGGGCAGCCGGTCGAGCTCACGGCGACCGAGTACCGCCTGCTGCGCTACTTCCTGCTCAACCCGCGGGTCGTCCTCACGCGGGCACAGATCCTCGACAACGTCTGGGAGTACGACTTCGGGGGGGACGGGCGCGTGCTCGAGACGTACGTGAGCTATCTGCGCAAGAAGCTCGACCAGCACGGGCCGTCGCTCATCCACACGGCCAGGGGCGTCGGGTACAGCCTGCGGGCGCCACGATGAAGCGACGGCTCGCCCCGCCGTCCCTGCGGGCGCGCCTCCTCGTCGGGGTCTTCGCGGTGGCCGCCGCGTGCCTGGTCGCGCTCGCCGCCGTGACCTACGTCCAGCAACGCGACTTCCTCGAGCAGCGCGTCGACGACCAGGTCGTGCAGGCCGTCGAGGTCATCGGGCGCGTGCTCGACAACGAGGGCGTCGCGACGGCAGGGGTGCCGCTGCTCCCGGGCGAGCGCCTGCGTCGCCTGAGGCCCGGCGGACCTCGCGGGAGCGGGTTCCCGCCGCCGGGCCTGCCCGGGCGGCGTCCCGGCGGCGGGGGGCGGGGTGGGCCGCCGGTGTCGCTCCCGCCGGGGGTCTACGGCGAGCGCCGAGCCGCCGACGGCACGTCCCTGGGGTCGGCCGTCCTCACCTACGGGCAGGCCGCGCCCGCCGCCCCCGATCTCCCCGACGACATGCCGCTCGACCGGACGATCACCGTCTCGGCGCAGGGCGACGACCTCCGCTACCGGGCGCGCGCGACCGTGCGGCCCGGATCGGAGATCACGACGATCGTCGCCGTTCCCCTCGCCGGGGTCGACGAGCAGCTCGACGAGCTCCTCGTCGTCGAGATCGCGGTCGTCGGCGGGGGGCTCCTCGTGATCCTCGCGCTCGGATGGTGGGTCATCCGCCTCGCGTTGCGGCCGCTGGACGCGATGACCGAGACCGCCGGGCGGATCGCCGCCGGCGACCTCTCCCAGCGGATCTCGACGACCGACGAGCACACGGAGATCGGCCGGCTGGGGAGCGCCCTGAACGTGATGCTCCATCGGATCGAGGAGGCCTTCGATGAGCGCGCGCGCAGCGAGGACCGCCTGCGTCGCTTCCTCTCCGACGCCTCCCACGAGCTCCGCACGCCGCTCTCCTCCATCCGCGGCTACGCCGAGCTGTACCGCATGGGAGCGGCGTCCGACGCGGCCGGGACCGAGAAGGCGATGGGCCGCATCGAGCAGGAGGCCTCCCGGATGGGAGTCCTCGTCGAGGACCTGCTCGCGCTCGCGCGTCTCGACGAGGTCCGCGACGTCGAGCGCACGCACGTCGACGTCGGCGAGCTCGTCCGTGATGCGGCCGGTGACGCCCGGGCGAGCGCGCCGGACCGTGACGTGGCGCTGCGGCTCGGGGACGACGACCTCGGGGTGCTCGCGGCGGGCGATCAGCTCCGGCAGGTGCTCGCCAACCTCGTCCGCAACGCGCTCGTCCACACGCCCCCGGGCACGGCGTTGGAGCTCGCCGCTCGCCGCGACGGCGGATCGGTGGTCATCGAGGTCCGCGATCACGGTCCCGGGCTCCCCGACGGCGCCGCCGACGTCCTCTTCGACCGCTTCTGGCGGGCCGATGCCGACCGCGGGCGCAAGAGCGGGCCGGCAGGCGCGGGGCTCGGCCTCGCGATCGTCCGGGCGATCGTCGACGCTCACGGGGGCCGCGTGACGGCCCAGGGCGCCGAGGGCGGTGGCGCGCGCTTCGTGGTGACCCTGCCGGGCGCCGGCTGACCCCGGGGGGCACCGCTGTTGACCGCCGCCGGATCCCGCCGCGTGGCACGTTGGCCGTGACAGGTCCGGCGAACGTGACCTGGGTGCGCGGCGGGCGCGGCACGCGCGTCGCGACCGCCGCC
>JBFIDS010000222.1:0-6080 GCA_041603715.1 Paraconexibacter sp.
CTGACGCGCCTCAGCGTCTACGGACGGTGAGCCGCTGACGCGCCTCAGCGTCTACGGACGCTGACGGATCTCAGCGGCGCCGCAGCCAGCCGTTCGGCGCCCACGTGACGTTGTGGCCGTAGCGGTCGCAGAGGTCGGCGTCGATCTCGTAGCGATCACCGTGTGTGGTCAGGAAGGCCTCGACGGCGCGGTTCGGGCCGTCCTCGTAGCGGGCGTAGAACGGGTCGGGGAGGTCGGCGAGGACGCCGTCCTCGACGACGATGAGGTCGCCCGGGGCGAGGTACGCGTCGAAGAACTCGAGGGCGGCCGTCGTCGTGTCCTGCGTGTGCGCGCTGTCCTCGACGACGATCCACGGCCGCGGAAGCGCGTCGAGGACCTCGGCGGTGAGCACCTCGCCGAGGGCGAGCGCGTCGCCCTGCACGAACGTGATGCGCGGGTCGCTCAGCTCGGGTGGGGCCTCGATGTCGAGCGACAGGACGCGCGGCGTGAGGCCCTGGGCAGCCATCTGGTCGGCGAACCACAGCGCGCTCCCGCCGTGCTTGGCGCCGATCTCGATGATCGTGCCCGGCCGCAGCTCCCCGAGGACGCCCTGGTAGAGCGCGAGCGAGAACGGGTCCTTGTAGAGCGCGACGCCGCGGTAGCGGGTGACGAGCACCCCGGCCTGGATCGCCGCGAGCGCGTCGGGCGGGAGCGCGGGCCTGAACGACCGTCCGCGGACCTCCTCGACCCGCTGGACGGCGCCGACGGGCTCGGGCTCGGGCTCGGGCGCGGCGCTCGCGGCCTGGAGGATGACGTCGCTGCTGCGCCGGTGGCGGTCGGCGAGCAGCGCGAGATCACGCAGTCCCTCGGCCGCGTCCCACCGCGCGAGCCACTCGGCGAGCCCGGGATGGGCCCGGACGCGTGCTCGCGGGACGACGAGAGCGAGGCCGTAGAGGACAGGGAGGACGAGGATGTCAGCAGGTTCGGCGAAGTCGGCCACGGCGTCCTCGATGCCCGTGAGCACGCCGTTGCGCGGCCCGCCCTCGTGCTCGGCGTTGCAGAGATGGGCGTTGAGGCCCCCCGCGTCCGAGAGCGCGCTGATGCCCTCGACGATCCCGGCCCGCCTCCACGGCTGGCGGTGCTCGGCGGGGATCCGGTCGGGGACGTAGTAGAGGTCCCGGCGCCCGTAGGGCCAGCACACGTCGTGGCAGACGAGGATGGGGGAGGGTCGGCCCGCGGCGCGGGCGGCGGCGTCGAGGAGCGCGACCTCGTTGCGCACCGTGTACCAGTTGTGGTCGCCGTCGACGAACGCGACGTCGCAGGCCGGGTGCTCCGCGAGCGCGTCGAGCGACGGGCGCGTGTCGATGACGATCCCGTGGTCGGGATCCTCGAGCGTCGAGACGTCGAAGCGGGGCTCGGGGTCGATGCTCCGCAGTCGGGCGCCCCGCTCGCGCGCCCAGCCCGAGAGACGTCGCGTGTGGTCGCCGGAGGCCGCTCCGATCTCGATGACGTCCTGCGCGCCGACGAGGTCGAGGAGCGGGGCCGAGACGATGTCCCAGAAGCGGTGCACCTGGCGTCAGGCCGAGCGGCGCCAGCGGGCGCCGGTCCAGTCGATGATCTCGATCGGGTCGGTGATGCCCCGGGCCTCACGGAACTCCTCGACGGCTTCGCGGCAGACCGGGAGGACGCCGTAGTCGTCGACGATCACGTAGCCGCCGACGGAGACGCGGTCGTAGAGCGCCGTGAGCGTCTGCATCGTCGACTCGTAGAGGTCGCCGTCCAGACGCAGGACCGCGATCTTCTCGATCGGCGCGGGTGCGAGGGTGTCCTTGAACCAGCCCTCGAGGAAGCGCACGCGGTCGTCGAGCAGGTCGAACCGCGCGAAGTTCGCGGCGACGCGGCCGCGGCCGACGACGAGCTCCGGCCGCTCGTCCGCGCTGAGGTCGAGCGTGTCGCGCTCGGACTCCGGCTTCGGCAGCCCGGCGAACGAGTCGGCGACCCAGACGGTGCGGTCGGTGTCCCCGTGGGCGGCGAGGATCCCGCGCATGAGGATCGACGCTCCGCCACGCCAGACGCCGGCCTCGACGAGGTCGCCCGGGACGCCGTCCTCGAGCGCGGTCGTCACGCAGAGGTCGAGATCGTCGAGCCGGGCCCGGCCGATCATCGAGTAGCCGAAGCCGATGCGGCGGATGTCACGACGGAAGTAGCGACCGTCGGCGCGATCGGCCTCGAGCTCGGCGAGGTATTCCGGGGCACGGCCGCGGACGTCGTAGGCGACGGCGTCGTCGAACTCGGTCGAGCCGGACTCCATGGCGTCGCGGGCGAGGTAGAACGCCGCCTCGGCCTCGATCGCGGTCTCGCCGAGGAGCGTCGACTTGAGGAGCTCGATGTACCGGCGGGCGACGGCGGGATCCGCGGGGACGGACGAGGAGCGCGCGGACCGCCCGCCACCGGTGAGCCGCTGCGCCACCCTCGTGAACGGGGATGAGGCCACCGGGCGAGACTATCGACCATCGTCGCCCCCGGGCCCGGCGCGGCGCCGTTCGCCGGCCCCGCCCCCGCACGGAGGCGTGCGGGCGGCCGTGGCGCGCCGCTCCCCCACTACGATGGCGGCGTGGTCGGCCGTCCCGTTCTCGATGATCTGCGTCCCGATGCGGACGGGATCCTCCGTCCCGCGGGGGACCAGACCCCGTTCGGTTACGCCGACGGCGCGGAGGCGACGCTCCTCAACGTCCTCGCGTCGGTGAGCGACACCGGCCCGGCCAGCGCCGAGCTGCCGCTGTTCGCCGCGGACTGGCCGACCGAGTACCACCTCTCGCCGTACCGTTGGGCGCTGCTCGACGCGATCGACCTCCGCGGCGGCTCCGTCCTCGAGATCGGGGCCGGGTGCGGAGCCATCACGACCTGGCTCGCCGAGCGCTTCGACAGGGTTGTCGCCGTCGAGGGCGCCGGCATCCGCGCGAGGGTCGCCCGCGAGCGGTGCCGCCACGTCGACAACGTCCGCGTCGTCGCGTCCGACATCGGCGCTCTCGAGCCGCAGCCGGTGTTCGACGTCGTGACCCTCATCGGCGTCCTCGAGTACGCGCCGCGGTTCGGCGGCACCCGCGACCTGCCCGCCGCCGACGCCGTACGGACGATGCTCGAGACCGCGCGGGCCTGGCTGGCTCCCGGTGGAGCGCTCGTCATCGCGATCGAGAACCAGTTCGGCCTCAAGTACCTCGCGGGGCACATCGAGGACCACACGGCCCGCGTCGACGACGGGCTCGAGGGGTACCGCGCTCCCGGCGTCGCGGTGACGTTCAGCCGTGCCGGTCTCGAGGAGATCCTCGGGACCGCCGGGTTCGCCGTCGACGAGCTCGTCCTCCCGTTCCCCGACTA
The DNA here is from genome assembly GCA_041603715.1 of Paraconexibacter sp. GTDB lineage: Bacteria > Actinomycetota > Thermoleophilia > Solirubrobacterales > Solirubrobacteraceae > Paraconexibacter. Next base: position 3,358 of record JBFIDS010000222.1, read on the forward strand.
CAAGCTCGCGGAGACGTTCATCAACGCGCGCAGGCCGGTCGCCGGCGCCGCGCGATGGCTGCGGACCCCGTGGAGCGAGCGCGGGACCGGCCGGTTCCCGGGCCGGTTCAACGAGGGGCTGGTCGCGATCGAGGCCGAGCGCGCCGGCCTGCTCGCCGACCTGTCGAACTCGCACCTCGTCGTCGCTCGTCGCACGGACGAGAGCGTCGGGACGGCGCTGGACTGGTCGGTGCGTCACTACTCACTCGGGCGCCAGCCGGCGCTGCGCAAACGCAAGACCGTCTCCGGGCCTCCGGATGCGCCGACCGTCGTCGTCGAGTCGCTCGCCGACGGCGCCGAGCCGACGGCGGCCTTCGTCGGGCTCGGCTACCGCCAGGTCCTCGACGATGAGGCGTACGTCACGGGCGAGTCGCCGGCGCGACGCGTGCTCCATCTGCCGGTCGATGAGCGTCTCGCGGCGCTGCAGGAGGTCGTCACCGAGCACGCGGCGTGGCTGCGCACGCAGTACGGCGCGCGGGGTGAGACGTCGGGCGGTCCGGACGATCTCCTCGACCCGAAGGCCTACGACGCTGGTCTTCTCAACGTGCTCGTGGACCCGGAGGGGACGTGGACGGCGATCGACCTGGAGTGGAGGGCCCCCGAGGCCCCGACGATCGCGCACGTCGTGTGGCGATCTGCCCACGTGCTCCTCGCGGTGTGGTGGTACTACCTCGTCGCGGACGACGAGACGCGATCCCTCGAGGATCTCGCCACGGAGCTCACCGCCGGGGCGCTCGGCGTGACGACGTCGGCGATCGACAGCTCGCGGTTCCTCATCCGTGAGGAACTCTTCCAGCAGGCCGTCGTCGGGTGGGAGGCATCCAGCACGCTGACGGGGAGGCTCGCCGCCCGACAGTCCGAGCTCCTCCGACGGCTCGAGGACGCCCGGGGCCGCCTCGCCGCGGAGCAGCGTCTGCGCCTCGCGGCCGAGCAGGCGAACGCCGCCGCGACCGCCGAGCTCGAGGAGACGCGTGCGCTGCGTCCCCTCGTCGAGGGGCTCCGCTCGGAACTCGCCGAACAGGATGCGAGGAGGACGGCGGCCGAGACCGAGCTGCGCCGTGCGCAGGAGCGGGCCGGCGAGTCCGCGGCCCAGCTCGAGGCGCTGCAGGGCTCACGCGTCATGCACGTCGTGCGGGCCTGGTGGCGGCTGCGCGGGCGTGTCACGGGCCGCGGCTGACGGTCGCCGGCGACCGTCTCTATCGCCGACTGCGAAGCAGCATGAACATCCGCTCGTCGCGGTCCATCGAGGACGGGTCTGAGGTCTCGGTGTCGCCGACGTTGTTCTCGTCGAGGATCTCCCAGCCGGCGCGCTCGACGAGGAGACGCAGCCCGGCGGGGGAGAACATCCAGTAGTTCGTCGGATCCGCGTTCGTCTCCAGCGCACCGACGAGGTAGGCGACCGGCAGGTCGGCGATCGGCGTCTCGTCGGGGCCCGCGAAGCGCGCGACCCGGGTGGAGAGGAGGAGGTGGTCGGATCGCACGCTCAGCTCGCGCAGGGCGTAGAACGGGTTCTGGAGGTGGTAGAGGATGCCGAGCAGGAGGACGAGCCCGTAGCGCTCCCGCGGCAGCCGGAACTGCGTGTCGAGATCGATGTCGTGGACCTCGGCGCGCGAGTCGAGGTGCTTCGCGAGAGCACGTGCCGCGCGGAGGTCGTTGTGGTTCGTGGCGGGGTTGTCGACGATGTCCATCTGCCAGCCCGCGGCGTGCTCGAGGACGAACGCGAGATCGCCGTCGGCCGCCCCGATGTCGGCGACCGGCAGCCCGCCGGTGAGGCGACCCAGGTCGCGGTTCTCGCCGGTGAGCAGGCTTCCGAGGTGGACGACGTTCCCGAGGATGTCGTACGGGTACCACTCGAAGTCCGCGTCGATCGCCGCGCGCGCGTCGCGGAGACGCGTGACGTGCGACGCGAGGTCGGCGTGCAGCTCGTCGATGTGCATCCGCGGCACCCTACGCCACGCCGGGGGTGACGGTGGGGGCCGCCACGCACTGCTATGAATCGCGCATGCTGTCTCGCCGGGCCGGTGCACCGCGACTCATCGAATGGACCGGTGAGCGTGCGGTGCCGTGGGCCTCCGACGTCCAAGTCGTCTACGAGCACTACCACCGCTACCTGTGGGCGCGATCGCTCGCGACCGGGCGCCGGGTCCTCGATCTCGGCAGCGGCGAGGGCTTCGGCGCGGCGCTGCTCGCCGAGACCGCGGACTCGGTGCTCGGGCTCGATGTCGATCGCGTCACGGTCGACCACAGCCGCCTGAACTACGGAACCGACGACCTCGTGTTCAGGGTCGGAGATGCGACGGACCTCGCGGATATCGAACCGGGGTCGTTCGACCTCATCACGGCGTTCGAGCTGCTCGAGCACATCGACGACCAGCGGGCCGTCCTCGAGGAGATCGACCGGCTGCTCGCGCCGGACGGGCTCCTCGTCCTGTCCACCCCGGAGCGCTCCGCCTACGCCGAGGCGAACCCCTTCCACGTCCACGAGCTGACCGAGGACGAGCTGCGCGAGCTCGTCGCCGCACGCTGGCCGCAGGTCCGGATGTTCGGTCAGCGCGCGATGACCGGATCGACGATCGAGGCCCTCGGACCGCCCGCGCCCGAGCCGGGGGACGCGAGCTCGTTCGCGCTCGCGTGCGATGGGGGGACATGGCGCGAGGCAGGGCGGATGAGCCCTCTCTACCTCC
>JBFIDS010000223.1:0-6078 GCA_041603715.1 Paraconexibacter sp.
AGGACGCCCGCGACGAGTCCTCAGCGGTCGGCGGGGGCCTCCGGGCGCTGCGGCTGGGGCTTCGCGAGCGCGCTCACCTTCCACTCGCCGCCCTCGAGAACGAGCTCGAGGGTGTCGTCGGACGTCGGCTGGCCCTTCGCCTCGGAGCGCACCATCACGAGCGCCTTCGACTTGTTCACGTCGACCTGGCCGATCGCGAGCGACGGCTCCTCGACGTTCTCGAGGCCGCGCCGGAACGCGACCTCGCACGGGAGCCCGACCGCCTCGACGCTCTCGACGAGCGTCTCGGCGATGAGCTCGTCGCAGATCTCCTGGTAGTCCTTGGCGGCCGTCGCGGCACCGAACCGCTCGACGGCCTGGCGGACGTCCTGGCGGTCCGACGAGCTGCCGCAGCCGACGGCGAACACGGTCGCACCGCAGGTCACGAGAAGCGCGAGCTGCGCGACGGCCCGGTGGATCGGGGGGGACGGTTGCGCGACGGTCATCCGGCGGCAGGGTACAGTCCCACCATGGAGCGAGAGCCGCTCGTCGACGGGCACGGGCGCAGGATCGGAGACGTCCGCATCTCGGTGACGGACAGATGCAACTTCCGCTGTCAGTACTGCATGCCGGCGGAGGGCCTCCCCTGGCTCGAGCGTGACGACGTCCTGCGCTTCGAGGAGATCACGCGCCTCGTCGCGGTCCTCGGTGAGCTCGGCGTCCACGACGTTCGCCTCACCGGCGGGGAACCGCTCGTACGCCGTGACTTCCCACGCCTCGCCGGGATGCTCGCCTCCCTCCCGAGCGTCCACGACCTCGCGGTGACGACGAACGGCTACCTCCTCGAGCGGGACGCCGCCGCGCTCGTGGAGGCCGGCGTCGACCGGTTCAACGTGTCGATCGACTCACTGCAGCGCGACCGCTTCTTCCAGATGACGCGCCGCGACGCCCTGCCGCGCGTCCTCGCCGGTCTCGAGGCCCTCGCCGCGTTCCCGCAGGCCCATCCGATCAAGGTCAACGCCGTCGCGATCCGCGGCTTCACCGAGGACGAGGTCATCCCGTTCGCCCGGTTCGCGCGCGAGCACCCTTACGAGATCCGCTTCATCGAGTGGATGCCGCTCGACGCCGACCAGACGTGGACGCCCGAGCAGGTGCTCACCGGCGAGGAGCTGCGCGCCGCGATCCACGCCGTCTTCCCGCTCGAGCCCGAGCCCCGCGAGCCGTCGGCGACCGCACGGGTCTACCGCTTCGCCGACGGGAACGGCCGCATCGGCTTCATCAACCCCGTGAGCGACCCGTTCTGCGGGGACTGCAACCGCATCCGCATCACCGCCGACGGCAAGCTGCGCACCTGCCTGTTCTCCCTCAACGAGACCGACCTCCGCGTCGTGATGCGCGGGGGCGCGACCGACGACGAGATCGCGACGACGATCCGGGACGCCGTCTGGCGCAAGGAGCTCAAGCACCGGGTCAACGATCCCGGCTTCGTGCAGCCCGCGCGCTCGATGAGCGCGATCGGCGGCTGACGGCCCGCCCGCGGCTCAGCGCGCGAGCAGCGCGCTCGCCTGGAGCAGGTCGTCGGGCGTGTTGACGTTGAAGCAGGCGAGCGGGTCCGGCAGGTCGACCGGCTCAACGCCGATCTCCTCGATGAGGACCGTCGCCGCGGCGTCCGGGTCGAACCCCGCGAGCGCTGTGAGCGCGTGGGGCCGGTAGAGCGCGCAGCACGGTTGCAGGCGGGCGTCGACCCTCGCCGCGACGACCGCGGCGCCCCGGGGGTCGGCGTCGAGAACGGTGCGGATCGCCGTCGCGTCGAGCAGCGGCATGTCGGTCGCGCACACGAACACGGGGCGGCCGCCGGCGAGGCGCAGCGCGTGGACGATCCCCGTGAGGGGGTGGCGGGGCAGCGGGGGCTCGACCCACACGTGGACGGCGGGATCGAGGTCCGGGAGGGCCGTGTCCCGCTTGGCGACGACGACGACCTCGTCGAGCGCCTCGCGGACCGCGTCGAGCGGGTAGAGCAGCAGCGGGCGGCCGCCGAGGAGCACGGTGGCCTTGTCCCCGCCGATCCGGCGGGCGGCGCCTCCGGCGAGGACGGCCCCGAGGACGTCGGACCTGCGGGCGATCGCTGTCACGGGACCGACCCTATCCCGCCGCGCCCGGAGGCATCGGCCTAGAATCACCCCGATGGACCTCGATCCCCGCCCCTGGCTGCGCTGTTACCGGTGCTGGTCCACCGACCTCGAGGTGCAGGTGCACTACGACGGCGTGCACCGCATCGATCCTGAGACGGGTGAGCGCGCCGAAGCGATCGAGGAGCTGCAGGAAGCGGTCGTGCAGTGCGTGGACTGCATGCACGACCAGCCCCATCTCACGTTCGCCGGCGGGCGCGTCGAGGCGATCGAGGACCGCTGGGAGCGGATGGTCGCCGGCACCCCGTGGGTCGCGTCCTGCACGGTCACCGTGCCGACCGACGAGGTCGAGACCTGCACGGGTCCCGACGCCGCCGACGCGCTGTCCTATGCGGCCTTCGGCGACCACGGCACGCGCGAGTTCTTCACCCACGTCCGCTTCCACAAGCACGGGGACGACAACCGCATCATCGTGGTGCACCTCCTCGTCGAGCTCTACGCGCGCTCCGCCGAGGAGGCCGGCGACGTGCTCGAGGATGCCGCCCGCGGGCCGCTCACCATCACGTCGCTCGCCGAGGAGTCGCGCCCGCCCGCGGCGACCGCCGGCGGCGGCGACATGCACTAGCGACGCCACGCACGTCGAGGCCTGCGCGGCGTCGAGGGGCCTGCGCGCGGAACTCAGCGCCGTCGACGGTGATGGCGAGACCGCGGGTGTTCCCGCGGGAACGCTGGCGCGGCTGACGCTCGCCGAGCCGAGTCGAAACCGGCACCCGACGCGGAACGCAGCGGCCCGCCCGACTCCCGCAACCGGGCCGCGTCCGCCGCGTCACAATGAGGTCATGGCCTCGCCGACGAGCGAAGACGAGGGGGCCGCGGCGCTCCGCGCGGGCTGGAGCGAGCTCGCGAGCTGCCGCTGGGCTGCAGCGCTCGCGTCCTTCGAGCGAGCCTTGGCCACGCAGGACAGTGCGGAGGCTCACGAGGGACTGAGCTGGGCAGCGTGGTGGCTGGACGACGTCGATGTCGTCTTCGCGGCGCGCGACCGCGCGTACCGTCTCTACCGGCAACGCGGCGACCGCGCGGCGGCAGCGCGCACGGCGACGTGGCTGGCGTGCGACGAGCTGGACTTCCACGGCGCATCCGCGGTGGCGAGCGGCTGGCTCGGCCGTGCCCGGCGCCTCCTGGACCAGCTCGAGCCGGGTCCGGAACACGGCTGGCTCGCGTTCTTCGAGGGATACATCGCGCTCGGCGCAGGCGATCATGACCGGGCGATCGAGCTCGCTGTCGAGGCGACGGCGATCGGCCGTCAACTGGGGGTACCCGACTTGGAGATGCTCGGCCTGGCGCTTGAGGGCTCCACGCTGGTGGCCGGCGCTCAGGTCGACGAGGGCATGCGCCGCCTCGACGAGGCGACCGCGACGGCGCTCGCCGGAGAGGCAGAGGTCGCGATCGCGGGCGCCTGGGCCTGCTGCTTCCTGGTCACGGCGTGCTCGGCGGTGCGTGATTACGAGCGGGCCTCGGAGTGGTGTGAGCGCATCGCGGAGTTCGCCGAACGCTATGGAAGCCGGTACATGCTCGCGTTCTGCCGCGCCGAGTACGGCGCAGTGCACCTCTGGCGCGGGAACTGGCCCGCCGCCGCGGAGATGCTCGAGGCGTCGGTCGAGGACTTCTCCCGGTCGCGACCAGCGATGGTCGGAGGTGCCCTCGTGGCCCTGGCCGAGCTGCGGCGGCGCCAGGGACGCGCCGAGGAAGCCTCGCGCCTGTTGCGGCAGGCCGGCTCGTCGCCATCGTCCCAGCTCTGCCAGGCGCGGCTCGCGCTCGACCGTCGACAGACGCTTCGCGCTGTCGAGTTGGTCGAGCGAGTGCTTCGCCGCCTGCCCGAGCATCACCATCTGGACCGGGCGCCGGCGCTGGAGTTGCTGGTCTGCGCACGAGTTGCACGGGGCGAACTGGACGAGGCGCGCGGCACGCTGGAGTCCCTTCGCGAGATCGACCGGCTCGTCGGCACCGCACCGCTTCGCGCATCGGTCGATCTTGCCGAGGGACTCGTGGCGGCCGCGAGCGGCGAACACGATGCGGCGCGGACACTGTTCGAGGACGCCCTCGACGGGTTCGAACGAGCCGGCGGACGCTACGATGCGGCGCGCGCGAGGGTCGAGCTCGCGACGAGCCTCTATGCGCTCGGACGCAGCGACCAGGCCGTTGCGGAGGCGACCATCGGCGAGGCCGCGCTACGTGACCTCGGAGCGGTTCTCGCGGCCGAGCGCGCGCAGGGGTTGCTCAGTCCCCCCACGCGCAACGGCAGTTCGGCGCCGATGGCGGTCACGCCCCGCGAACGGGAGGTGCTGTCGCATCTCGCAGCCGGTCTGACGAATCGCGAGATCGCGCAAAGATTGTTCGTCAGCGAGCACACCGTGCACCGTCACGTGACGAACATCCTGCGCAAGCTCGGCCTCCCGTCGCGAACCGCCGCTGCGGCACACGCCGTGCGCCACGGTCTCCTCGAACCGCCCGTCACGTAGCCAGGACCGGCCATTCCGGCCGCCGGCGAAGATGACCGGTCCTGGCGAAGTCACGACCGCGCAGCGCACGTACGGTGTGCAGATGAGCCCCCTACCGACATCGATGAGACTCCTCGCCCAGACTGCGGCGCGCGCGCAGATCGACGAGGTCCCGACCTCCGGTGCGCGAGCAGGCAGCGGCGCCCCGACGGTCAAGACCGAGCTCACGTCCGCGGCACGGGCCGTGTGGGCCTTCGGCGACTACCACCGCTTCGCGACCGAGACCGTCTGGGAACTCGGGCCGCGCCTGGTGCGCGCCGCGGGCATCACGGCCGGCCAGCGCGTTCTCGACGTCGCTTGCGGAACCGGCAACGTCGCCATCCGCGCCGCCGAAGCAGGTGCCCGCGTCATCGCATCAGATCTCACGCCCGAGCACTTCGAGGCCGGACGGAGGGAGGCGCGCACCCGTGGAGTAGAGCTCGAATGGGTCGAAGCCGACGCCGAGGACCTACCCTTCGCCGATGGCGAGTTCGACTGCGTCACGTCGTCGTTGGGCGCGATCTTCGCCCCTGACCACCGGCGCGTCGCCGACGAGCTCCACCGCGTCTGCCGTCCCGGCGGCACGATCGGCATGCTCAACTTCACACCCGAGGGCCTCGCCGGCGACTTCTTCGGCACGCTCGCGCCGTACGCACCGCCACCGCCGCCTGGTGCCCTCTCGCCCCTGCTGTGGGGAAGCGAGGAGCACGTCCGCATGCTGTTCGGCGATCGCGTCGTCTCGCTCGAGATGACGCGCGACACATACGTCGAGCAGGCGGCCTCTCCACGCGGCTACGTCGACCTGTTCACCCAGACCTTCGGGCCTGTAGTCGCCATTCGCAGCGCCCTCGCCGGCGAACCGGCACGCGCCGCGGCCTTCGAGCGTGACTTCCTCGAGTTCGCGGAACGCGCCAACGCCGGCGATCCCGCCGGCCCCGCGCAGTACCGCTACGAGTACCTCCTCGTCATCGCCCGGACGCGAGACACCTAGCTCTCTCGGCCGGCGCACGCGACGCGCGGGACCATGCCGGGCTGCACGGTTCCCTCCCGACGTTCCAGCCGCGACCCCGGCGATCGGTCAGGACTGCGCGACGTCGCGCAGCCGGCGCGCGACAAGCGTGAGGCCCGCGAGGTCCGCGCCCTCCCCCGCGACGAGCCGGGTCAGCGCGGTGAAGCGCTCCACGGCGACGCCGCGCGCATCGAGCAGGCTCGCGACGGCCTCCGCGGGGGCCGCCTCGGGGTGCGCGGCGAGCGCGGCGCCCGCGAGGTCGAGACCGAGGTCGTGGAGCTCGTCGGTCACCGCGTGGGCCGCCCAGCGCTGCGCGCGGCCGCCGTGCGGGAGATGCGCCACCGCGCTGTGCAGCGCGCTGAGCCACAGGGCGTCCTGGACGGCGACGAGCGCGGCGGCGGCCGTCGGGACGTCGCGCTCGCAG
>JBFIDS010000224.1:0-6073 GCA_041603715.1 Paraconexibacter sp.
GCCGCGCTCCTCGTGGTGCACCGTCCACGCGCCGGCCCCGCGCGCAGTGAGGTGCGCGGCGAGCGCGGCGAGGCGGTCGGAGGCGGGCAGCCCGCCGGTGCCGAACGTCGTGTCCTCGACGAGCGCCCGGGTGGGGGAGAAGGGAAGGACGTAGAGGAAGCGTACGAGGTCGTCGCGCGGCGGGCCGAGGGCGTCGAAGTCCATGAGGTCGACGATCCCGGGCTCGAACACGGGGCGCTCGGTCTCCACCTCGAGGCCGAGGAACGACTGCACGAGCCCGCGGGGCGTCGATCCCGCGCCCGAGCCCACGTCGGCGGCAGCGAGCGCGCGGGTGAAGGGCGATCCCGTCGCGAGGGCGTCGATGACGAGGTCGGCCTCGACCGTCCCCCGGTCGGTCGTCGCCGTTCCCGCCACGGGGTCGACCGAGGTCACGCGCTCGCCGAGGCGCAGCGTCACCTCGCCCGCGCGCTCGAGGCGGGCGAGCGCCGCGGCCTGGACGGTGTCCGAGGACCAGCAGGTGTAGGGGATGCGGCCACCTGCGTGGAGCGCCGTGCGCCCCTGCGCGCGGACGCGCCAGGCGCCGAAGCGGTGGCGTGCGGCACCCGCGATCGGCCACGCCGCGGTCTCCCACGCGCACCACGTCCGGTCGCGCGCGAACGTCTCGCGGCGATCGACGAGGACGATCTCGGGGCGGCCGTCGAGCGGGAGCAGGTGCAGCGCGAGGGAGAGCCCCGACAGGCCCGCGCCGAGGATCGTGACGCGGCGGGCGGGTCGGCAGGAGGACACCCGCACATCCTCGCGCCTCGCGGCCCCGTACATTTCCCGACATGGAGTTCATGATCGTTGCCGTCCTCGGCCCGTCCCTCTTCTTCATCGGCGCCGCCATCTTCTCGGCCCTGAACGAGAAGAAGGACCACTGACCACGCGCACCGCGGTGCGCGCCTGATGCCGTCGCTCATCCCCCGGCCTCCCATCGGTCCGGATCCGCTGCGCCGCGTCCGCGTCGCGAAGGATCTCGAGAGCATCACCGCGGTCGGCACCGAGGTCGACCCCCGCGCCGTCGGGATGACGCCCAAGCAGGTCGAGCGGATCTGGGGCGCCGCGACGCGCCTGTACCGCAGCGGGGCGCACCCCGCGCTCCAGCTCACGATCCGCCGCGAGGGCAGCGTCGTCCTCGACCGGGCGATCGGCCACGCACGGGGCAACGCCCCGGGGGACCCGAAGGACGGCGAGAAGGTCCCGGTCACGACGGAGACGCCGTTCGTCATCTTCTCCACGTCGAAGGCGATCACCGCGACGGTGATCCACCTCCTCGACGAGCGGGGCGCGCTCCACATCGGCGATCGCGTCTGCGAGTACGTGCCGGAGTTCGGTGCGAACGGGAAGCGCGCGGTGACGATCGCCCACGTCCTCGCCCATCGCGCCGGCGTGCCGAACGTCCCCGCCGAGATCCTCTCGCTGGAGAACGTCCACGACCACGACCTCGTCGTGCGGACGATGTGCGAGGCCAAGCCGCTCTCGCGTCCCGGCAAGGCGCTCGCCTACCACGCGATCTCGGGCGGCTTCATCCTCGACGAGGTCGTGCGCCGTGTCACGGGGCGGACGATCCGGGCGGTCCTCCAGCAGGAGATCCTCGATCCGCTCGGGTTCCGCTTCTGCAACTTCGGGGTCTCCGAGGAGGACGTGCCGCTCGTCGGCCACTCCGCGGCGACCGGGGCCCCGACGCTGCCCCCCGTCTCCACCGTGCTCGAGCGCGCGCTCGGCAAGCACCCCGACGACAGCCCCGCGCTGTCGAACGACCCGCGGTTCCTCACGGGCATCATCCCGGCGGGCAACGGCGTGGCGAGCGCGCACGAGCTGTCGCGGTTCTTCGAGATGCTGAGGTGCGCCGGGGAGCTCGACGGTGTGCGCGTGATGAAACCCAGGACGATCCGCCGGGCGCTCACCGAGCAGTCCTACCGGGAGATCGACCTCACGCTCGGCTTCCCCTCGCGCTACGGGCTCGGCTTCATGCTCGGAGCCCAGCTCCTCTCGCTCTACGGGCCGGACACCGAGCGCGCCTTCGGACACCTCGGCTACACGAACACCGTGGGTTGGGCCGACCCCAAGCGCGCGATCGCCTGCGCCCTCGTCACGAGCGGCAAGCCGATCATCTACCCCGAGATCGCGGACTTCTGGCGGATCATGCGCCAGATCGGGCTCGACTGCTCGAAGGTGGACGCGAGCCACGACCCGCTCGCGCTGCCGGAGGGGTAGGCGACGCACGGCGGGACGCCGTCCGTCCGTCGGCCCATGGGGTGGTCGGACGGACGTCGTCGCGCGTGTCGCGGCGACGCCGTCCGTCGGTCGGGCCAGGCGGGGGTCGGACGGACGTCGTCGCCGCCCGGCGGCGCGGCCTACCCCCGAGGCCCGTGGGTGCGCAGGAGGAGGACCGGCCCGTCCGCGGGGTCGGCGCGCAGCGCCGCCAGTGCCTTCGCCGTGTACACCGGGTCGAGCGCGACACCGCACGCCGCGGCGTCCTCCAGAGCCTGGTCGCCCTCCGGTGTCGCCACGCCGTAGCCGGGACCAAGCGCCCCGCGGTCGACGAGCAGGTCGCCGGGCCAGGCCTCCAGGACGTCGCCGGGCAGCGCCGCGCCCCGGCGGCGCAGCAGCCGCGCGGTCCGCGCGGCGAGCCGGCGGATCACGGCCTCGTCGAGGCGCAGCGCGTCGTTGACGACGGCGGCGTGGACGGTCGCCTCGAGGCCGGCGAGGCGGAGGCCGAGCAGCAGACCCGCCGCCGTCCCGCCGGTCCCGACGGCGCATACGATCCGCGTCGGCGCGGGGAGCGTGCCGCGACGGACCTGCTCGGCGATCTCGAGCGCGCACTCGACCATCCCGAGCACGCCGACAGGCGACGAGCCACCCGCCGGGAGGACGTACGGGGGGCGTGGTGGCCACAGCGACGAGTGACGGACGATGAGCCACGGCAGCGACGCGATCGTCCGGCCACGGGTGCGGGTTCGGTGAACGCTCGCCCCGCTGCCGCACAGGAGCGCGAACTGGCGGTCGACGTGCGCGTCGCGCGGCTGGTCGACGACGGCGACCGCGGCCCGCAGCCCTCCGTCGCGGGCGTACAGCGCCGTCGCCAGCCCGTGGTTCGTCCCGAGGGCACCGAACGTGAGGACGGTGCGGCACCCGTGCCGGCGGGCGTCGGGCAGGATCCACTCGAGCTTGCGGACCTTGTTGCCGCCCCAGCCGCCGTCGCCGTAGGCGCCCTCGTCCTTCACCCACAGCTCGGCCCCGCCGACGTCGAGGCCGGGCACGCGGGCGACCGCGGTCGGCGTCGTCCCGAGCCTCGCGTACGGGGTGGACCGCGCGAGCGCGGGGAAGAGCCGGTGCAGGCGCGGGGCGTCCTCGGCCGGATCTCCGGGGTGGGGGTCGGTCATCGCGGCCACAGGCTAGTCGCCCGGCACGGGGTCACCGCCCGCCGGAGACGTTCCCACGGGGTGCGCGGGCTCGGCTAGGCTCGCGCCCGTTCGGCCGTGGCACCGGTCGCGGCAGGGTCGTCGAGGAGGGTCACCATGTTCGATGTCGTCCGCCGGGGCGTGCGTCGCCGTCCGGTCCGCCTCGCCGCCGCGGGTGCGCTCGCGGCGCTCACGCTCACCGGGGCCCCCGCGCTCGCGGCGCCCGGGGTCGGGACACCCACGGTCGTCACGGTCGGGGACTCCTACATCTCCGGGGAGGCCGGTCGCTGGGCGGGCAACTCCAACGCGGGTGAGCACCGCCACGACGCGCTCGGGTCGACCGCCTACTTCGACAACGCGACGAACACCGGCGAGACGATCGCCCGCTGCCACCGCTCCAAGAGCTCCGAGGCCCACATCGGGGGCGGCATCGCGGGGGTCAACCTCGCGTGCTCAGGGGCGCGCACGGCGACCCACATCGACGGGGACGGCCGCTTCAAGCCCGGCATCGACTTCTACAGCGACTCGAGTGGCCGCAAGGGCCAGGCCGGGATGCTCCAGGAGACGGCACAGGCCCGCAACGTGCGGATGGTCGTCCTCTCGATCGGGGGCAACGACTTCAACTTCGCCTCGATCGTCGCGCGCTGCGTGTCGAACTGGGCGTCGTCCCCGACCTGGTGGAAGAACTACTGCTCCGACGACTCGGACGTCACGGCGAACTTCACCTCGTCGAACGTGAGCGCGAAGGCGACGGCCATCCGGAACGCGATCCTCAACGTCCGCGCGGCGATGACGAACGCCGGCTACTCCGCCTCGCAGTACGCGATCCTCGTGCAGAACTACATGTCGCCGATCCCGAACGGCTCGGGCTTCCGCTACTCCGAGTCCGGCTACACGCGCCAGTCGACCGGCGGGTGCGGGTTCTGGAACGCGGACGCCAACTGGGCCAACGGCACCGCGCTTCCGAAGATCAACGGGGCGATCGCGACCGCGGTCTCCCAGGCCGGCCTCACGAACGTCCGGACGCTGAACCTCGCCTCCTCGTTCAACGGCCGTCGCCTCTGCGAGACCGGCGTCGGCCTCGTCGAGGAGAAGGGCCTCGCCTCGTGGGCGAGCCCCGGAGCCGTCGACAAGACGGAGTGGATCAACCACATCCGCACGGTGACGACGTGCTGCGGCTCCAACTACTACATCCAGGAGTCGATCCACCCCAACTACTGGGGCCAGCTCGCCCTGCGCAGCTGCGTGCGCCAGGCCTACAACGGCGGCGCCGTGCGCAGCGGCACGTGCACGCGCTCCGGCACCGGCCTCGTCGGCGGGGAGCCGCGGATGGCGCTCGGGTAGCGCCGGTCCGGGAACCGTGGCGTGAGGATCCCGCTATGCGGGATCCGCGGGCCACGGTCCCGGCGCCAGCCGTGCGCGCTCGACGCCCCTCAGCGCGCCGGTGAGGAGGATGCCGGCGGCACCCGCGAGCTCGTCGAGGTGGATCGCGCGCTCCTCGACGCGCCGGCCCTCGGCGCGCCACCGCGCGAGGAGCTGCGCGCGGGTCGTCCCAGGGAGGATGCGCCCGTCGAGAGGCGGGGTCGTCCTCACGTCGTCGGAGCTCACGACGACGATGTTGGCCCGCGCGGTCTCCAGGACGCTCCCGTCGAGGTCGACGAGCAGCGGCAGCGCGCCGGGGGATGCGGCGGCGAGCGCGTCCCACATCCGGCGGTCGGCCCACTTGTGCGGGCCCATGCCGCCCGGCACGACGACGGGCCGCAGGAGGACGTCGCTCTCGGGTGCCGGGAGCGGGCCGTGGATCGCCCGGATCACGAGCCGGCCGCCGTCGGGCCGCACGTCCACCCGCACGCGGTGGTCGCCGGCCCCGGCATGGTGGGCGGCCATGCGGACGGCGGCGATGACCTCTCCGGCGGGGAGCGGACGACCCCAGAGCGCCGCGACGCTCGCCGCGAGCCGCCCGAGATGGGAGTCGAGCTGCGGGAGCCCGCCGTCGCGGGCGAGGAGGGTCTCGAAGACACCGGCCTCCGGGTCGGGACGGGGGAGGGGCACAGGTCCCGGTCGAGCGGGGGCGAGCGGGACACGCGCCGTCTCGCGCGGGGGCACAGCGCCGACGACCGCGAGCAGCGGGGAGGCCTTGTCCGACGCCTCGCGCGCCTCGTCCTCACCGGAGGAGTCGGCCACGATCCCGCCTCCCGCCCCGAGCCACAGCGCCCCGTCGCGCTCCTCGAACGTGCGGATCGCGACGTTGAGGTCGAGGCCTGCGAGAGGCGAGACGAGCCCGATCGCCCCGGTGTAGGCCTCGCGACCGGTGCTCTCGAGCTCGTGCACGACCCGCATCGCCGCGACCTTCGGCGCGCCGGCCACCGAGCCCGGCGGGAACGTCGCCCGCAGCAGCTCGGCGTCGTCCACGTCGTCGCGCAGCTCCCCGTCGACGTCGGAGACGAGATGCCAGACGCCCGGGGCCTCCCGGGTCTGCGCGAGCGCGGGGACGGTGATCGTGCCCGCCCGGCAGACGCGACCGAGGTCGTTGCGGACGAGGTCGACGATCATCACGTGCTCGGCGCGGTCCTTCTCGGAGCCGAGCAACTCCTGACGGGCCTCGTGGTCGGCCACCTCGTCGGGTCCGC
>JBFIDS010000225.1:0-6034 GCA_041603715.1 Paraconexibacter sp.
CGGTTCGTCGCACGCCGGGTCGCGGAGCGCCGCCGGGCGGTGCACGAGCGCAACGAGCTGCGCCGGCGCGGCGTGAAGTTCTGCTACCGCTCCGACGGCAAGCGGGTGTGCCGCCTGCCCGTCCCGCTCGTCTGCTTCCCGAGCGGTGAGGACGAGCGCATCGTCTGCCGCCCGCGCGAGCGCTGAGGCGGGCTACGCCAGGACGCGTACGGGCACGCCGGCGGCGGCGAGGTGGGCCTTCGCCTCGGCGACCGTGTGGGTGCCGTAGTGGAAGATCGACGCGCACAGCGCCGCATCGGCGCCCGCCCTCAGCGCATCGACGAGGTGATCGAGCGTCCCCGCGCCGCCGCTCGCGATGACGGGCACCCCGACGGCGGAGGCGACCCCGGACGTGAGCGGCAGGTCGTACCCGTCGTTCGTGCCGTCGCGGTCCATGCTCGTGAGGAGGATCTCGCCGGCGCCGCGCTCCACGGCCTCCCGGATCCAGGTGATCGCGTCGGTGCCCGTCGGCGTCCGTCCGCCGGCGACGTAGACCTCCCACCCGTCACCGGCGGCGCGCGCCTTCGCGTCGACCGCGAGCACGACGCACTGCGACCCGAACCGGTCCGCGAGCTCGCCGATGAGCTCGGGACGGGCGACCGCGGCGCTGTTCACCGAGACCTTGTCGGCGCCGGCGTCGAGCACGGCCTGGGCGTCGGCGATCGAGCGGATTCCGCCGCCGATCGTGAACGGGATGAAGACGTTGTCGGCGGTCCGCCTCGCGAGCTCGACGATCGTGTCGCGCTTCTCGTGCGTCGCGGTGATGTCGAGGAAGACGAGCTCGTCCGCCCCGGCGGCGTCGTAGCGCTCCGCGAGCTCGACCGGATCCCCGGCGTCACGGATGTCGACGAAGTTCGTGCCCTTCACGACCCGCCCGGCGTCGACGTCGAGGCACGGGATGACCCGCTTGAGGTGCACGCTCAGTCCCGGCCGGGATCGAACAGGTCGCCACGGGTCCCGCTGCCCGACGGGGGGCGTCGGGGCTCGAGGGCCGCGTGCGCCTCGGCGATCGTGAAGCGCCGCTCGTAGAGCGCCTTGCCGACGATGACTCCCCCGAGGTTGACCTGACGCAGCGCGGCGAGCGCGGCGAGGTCGTCGACCGTCCCGATCCCGCCGGAGTAGATGAAGCGACCGCGGACGACCGAGGCGATCCGGCGAACCTCGTCGAGGTCGGGCCCCTCGAGCATCCCGTCGCGATCGACGTTCGAGTAGACGAACGAGCGCACGCCGCGGTGCTGGAGCTGCTCGATCACGGCCTCGGCGGGGATCGACGTCGTCTGCTGCCAGCCGTGCGTGGAGATCTTCCCGCCGCGCGTGTCGACGGACACGATGACGCGATCGCCCCGGTAGGCGCCGAGGACGTCGTCGAGGAAGTCGACGTCGGTGAACGCGGCGGTCCCGAGGATGACCTTCTCCACCCCCGCGTCGAGCGCGGCCCGCACGGAGCGCAGCGAGCGCAACCCGCCACCGAGCTGGACGGGGACCGGCAGGTCCTGCGTGATCCGCTCGACGTGGTGGAGGTTCGCGGGCTCACCCTGCTTGGCGCCGTCGAGGTCCACGACGTGGAGGTACCGTGCCCCCGCGGAGACCCACGCGCGCGCAGCCTCCAGGGGATCGTCCTCGTACACGGTCTTCGCGTCGAAGTCCCCTTGGACGAGGCGGACGGCCTTCCCGTCGGAGATGTCGATGGCCGGGTAGAGGATCATGAGGTGACGGGGATCTCCGGACGGGCGGCGGACGCACACAGGCGCGCGAAGTTCGCGAGCAGCGCGAGTCCGTGCGCAGAGGATTTCTCGGGATGGAACTGGGCCCCGAACACGGAGTCGCGGCCGACGACGCTCGCGAACGGCCGGCCGTAGTCGCTCGTGCCGAGGACGACGTCGGCGCTCGACGGTGCGGGGACGAACGAGTGCACGGGGTAGAAGGTCGACGGGTCGGGCAGGCCGTCGGTGAGCGGCGAGGCGCGCGTCCAGCGCACCTCGTTCCACCCGATGTGCGGGAGCTTCAGCCCCGGGTTCTCTGGCCCGGGGTCGAGCCGGACGACGGCACCCGGCAGGAGCGCGAGACCCTCGGCCCCGCCGTGCTCGACGGAGCGCTCGAAGAGCAGCTGCATCCCGAGGCACGCCCCGAAGATCGGGGTCCCCGCCGCCGCCTCCGCGCGGAGGAGCCCGACGAGTTCGTGCTCGTGGAGGGCCCCCATCGCGGCGGGGAAGGCGCCGACCCCGGGGACGAGGAGCCCGTCGGCGGCGCGGAGCGCGTCGTGGTCGCGGGTGATGACCGCACGCGCGCCGACCCGCTCGAGCGCCTTCTCGACGCTGCGGCGGTTGCCCATGCCGTAGTCGACGACGGCGATGACGGGGGCCTCGGCGTCGGCGTCGCTCATCCGGTGAGGGTGCCCTTCGTCGACGGGACGCCCGGCTCGGTCGGATCGATCGACACCGCCGCACGCAGCGCGCGGGCGAACGCCTTGAACAGCGCCTCGATCATGTGGTGGGCGTTCGTGCCGGCCTCGACGTCGAGGTGGAGGGTGAGCCGCGCGCTGCTCGAGACGGCCCGGAAGAACTCCTCGGCGAGCTCGTGGTCGACCCCGCCCGTGATGCCCGGCGGGAGCGGACCCGCCGTGAACATGCAGTGCGGGCGGCCCGAGATGTCGAGCGTGCATGCCGCGCGCGCCTCGTCCATCGGCACGACGGCATGCCCGTAGCGGAAGATGCCGGCACGGTCGCCGAGAGCCCGGTCGAGCGCTTGGCCGAGGACGATGCCGGTGTCCTCGACCGTGTGGTGGGCACCCGTCTCGAGGTCACCGCTGACGCGGACCTCGAGGTCGAGGCGACCGTGACGCGCGAGCAGGTCGAGCATGTGGTCGAGGAATCCGACGCCGGTGCTCCGGGTGCCGGCGCCCGTGCCGTCGAGCCCGAGCGAGAGCGTGACGTCGGTCTCCTGGGTGCGGCGGGTGATCTCGGCGGTGCGGGCGCTCACGAGGACGGATTCTGTCGCACGACCATCGAGTCCGCGTGCACGTCGAATCCCTCGGCCCGCGCGATCGCCTCTCCGGCGGGTGCGAGCGCGCCTGCGGCGGTCCCGATGTGGACCTCGGCCATGCGGCGGCGGAACGGCCGGACCGAGAGCGAGGAGGCGAATCGGGCGGAGCCACCGGTCGGCAGCGAGTGGTTCGAACCGGCGACGTAGTCGCCGAACGCGGTCGCGCCGGCGGGTCCGACGAACACGCAGCCCGCCGAGCGCACCTCCCCCGCGCGCTCCTCCATGCCCGCGCCGACGAGCTCGAGGTGCTCGGGAGCGAACGCGTCGGCGAAGGCGATCGCGTCGGCCCCCGGGTCGAGATCGGCGAGCACCGCCACCGCGCCCGTGTCCGGCGCGCCGTCGAGGTCAGCCCGGACCGTGTCGAGCAGCGCCCGGTCGGCGCCGGCGGCGACGACCACGGTGCCGTCACCGTGCTCGGCCTGCGCACGCAGGTCGATCGCGACGAGCGCGGGGTCGACGTCCTCGCCCGCGACGACGAGGACGTCGCTCGGCCCGAGGAAGCCGTCGATGCCGCAGTCGGCGGAGACCTGGCGCTTGGCCTCCTGCACCCAGAGGTTCCCGGGGCCGGCGATGACGTCCACCCGCGGGATGCTCTCGGTCCCGTAGGCGAGCGCGGCGACCGCGTGCGCCCCGCCCATCCGGTACACGGCGTCGACGCCGCAGAGCGCGCACGCCGCGAGGATGACGTCGTGGGACCCGGGCGCGCAGACGACGACATCGTCGACTCCGGCCGCGCGCGCGGTGACGACGCCCATGACGACCGTGCTCGGGTACGGGGCCCGTCCGCCGGGGACGTAGATCGCGGCGCGCCGGACCGGAAGCTCGCGGATCCGGACGGTGTGGCCCTGCGGGAGCGTCACGTCCTTCGTCTCGCCCACGCCGGCGAGCGCCACGGCCCGGACGTTGTCGATCGCGAGCTCGAGGCCGGCGCGCACGGCCGGGTCGAGGGCGTCGAGCGCGCGGAAGAGCTCGTCGGGACCGACGCGGACCGGGGCGCCGTCCGTGGCGTCGAGTCGCTCGACGTGCTCGCGCAGCGCGGCGTCGCCACCTTCGCGGATCCGGCGGACGATCTCGGCGACGTCGGAGGCGACGGACGTGCCGGTCGGGACGAGGGCGCGGATGGCGGCGGCCGCGTCCGCCTCGCCGCCCGCGGCGACCGCGACGCGCTCAACGCGCACGTAGGCGCCTCACGACGTCGTCGATCGCCGCCGCCTTGAGCTTGTGCGCGACGGGGTTCGCGATGAGCCGGGCGGTCGCGACGAACAGCTCCTCACGGATGACGAGGCCGTTCTCGCGCAGCGTCGTGCCGGTCGCGGTGAGGTCAACGATGCCCTCCGAGAGGCCGGTGAGCGGGGCGAGCTCGACCGACCCCTTCACCTCGACGATCTCGACCTGCCGGCCGGTCGCCTCGAAGTGCGCGGCGGCCGTCTTGGGGTACTTCGTCGCGATGCGCATGACGCCCAGGCGGCGAAGGGCCTCGGCGGCGGGGTCGGGCCCTGCGACGCTCGCGACGACCATCACGCACCGGCCGTAGCCGAGGTCGAGGAGCTCGTAGACCTTGCGCTCGGACTGCTCGACGAGCACGTCCTTGCCGGTGAACCCGATGTCGGCGGCCCCGGCCTCGACGTAGGTCGCGACGTCGCTCGGGCGCATCGTCACGATGCCGACGTCCTCGAAGAGGAGCTTGCGGTCGTTCTCACGGACCTCGCTGGTGTCCACGCCAAGCAGGTCGAGGACACCGAGCGTGTCCTGGAGGAGCGCGCCGCGCGGGACCGCGATGGTGAGACCGTTCGCGGGGCTCACGACCCGGCCTCCGCGGCGAGCGCGAGGTGGACCCGGTCGACGTCGAGGGAGAACCCGACGGCGGGGAGATCGCGGCCGAACCGTCCGAGGAGCTCGTCGTAGCGGCCGCCTCCGCCGAGCGGCATCCCCACGCCGGGCGCGTAGACCTCGAACACGGCGCCCGTGTAGTAGCCGCGGTCCCGCAGCAGGCCGAGATCGAGGATGACGCGCGAGGAGATCGAGGGGCCGAGGGCCGCGACGACGTTGCGCAGCCCGCCGGCCGCCTCGGCGAGGGGTCCGCTCCCGAGCTCGTCGAGCACGTCGATGCCGCCGCGCAGCTGCGGGATCCGCGCAAGGAGCTCCGCGTCCTCGTCGGCCAGCCCGAGCTCGGCGACGCGGAGGCCGAGCGCGACGTGGTCCCGATCCACGAGGGTCTGCAGGACGGCGTCGCGGGCGTCATCGCCGACGCCGAGCGCCTCGAGCGCGTCGGCGACGAGGACGGCGCTCCCGAGCCCGATCCGGTACTCGCGCAGCCCCGCGGCGTCGAGCGCCGCGCAGATGACCTCGAGGATCTCGACGGTCCCGTCCGGCGCCCCGGATCCGAGGAGCTCCGCCCCGGCCTGGAGCGTCTCGCGCATCTGACCGCGGTGCGGGGTGACCCCCCGGTAGACGTGGGCGAAGGACGAGAAGCGCAGCGGCGGGTCCGCGTGCGCGTACCGCGTCGCGGCGACGCGCGCGATCGGGACCGTGAGGTCCGAGCGCAGCCGAAGTACCTCTCCATGGTCGTCGAAGAGCCGGTACATGCCGCGGCCGTCGTCGAAGCGCGGCATCCCGGTCTCGTACTCGATCGCCGGGGTCCAGACCTCGCCGTAGCCGCGCGCCTCGAACGTGACGCGGATCGCCTCGGTGATCGCGCGCAGCTCGCGCATCTCATCGGGGAGGACGTCGCGGGTGCCGCTCGGAAGGTGATGGATCATGGCGTCGGTGGCGGTCCGGTCAGCCGCGGTGCGGCTCGACGTCGACGCGTTCGATGCGCGCGCCGAGCGCCGCGAGGCGCTCGTCGATGCGCTCGTAGCCTCGGTCGATCTGACGGATGTTGTGGATCTCGCTGCGGCCCTCCGCGCACAGCGCGGCGATGAGCATCGCCATGCCGGCACGGATGTCCGGGCTC
>JBFIDS010000226.1:0-6028 GCA_041603715.1 Paraconexibacter sp.
ACCGACCAGCCCACGGTCGTCGTTCCCGGCCCCGGTGCGACCCCGGGCCAACCGGGTCCCCCTGGCGCTGCGGGCTCTCCGCCCTCGCCCGGGACTCCCGGTGCGCCCCCGGCGGCGACCCCCGCGGGCGCCGCCGCCTCCCCGGCCGGCACACCGCCGCGTCCGCCGATCCCCGTCGCGGGCGAGCAGGAGTCGGGCGAGATCGCGATGCCCCTGCGCCGCGTGTCCGCTTCCGCGACGACCGTCCCGCCTGCACCCCCTCCGTCGCGCGTGCGAGCGGCGATGAGCGGCGACGACGGGGACGAGGGCTCGGACGGAGGCGGGGGCCGCGGCGGGATCGCCGCCGTCATCGGTGGGATCGCCGCGGTGCTCGTCGTCGGCGTCCTCGTCGCGACGCAGCTCTTCGGCGGCGATGACGCACCGCCCGAGCAGAACACGATCGCCGACACCGTGCCCGGCCAGGTCGCGCCCGACGAGGCCCCCGAGCAGACGACGACGACGACCGAGGCCCCCGAGGTCGTCCGGGGCAACGTCACCGTCGCCGTCCTCAACGGGACGACGGTCGCAGGCCTCGCCCGGAGCGCCGCGACGAAGATCGAGACCGAGGGCTACAAGATCGGCCAGGTCGTCAACGCCGCCGACCAGTCCCGACCCTCGACCGTGGTGCAGTTCGTCGAGGGCAGCCGGGACGCCGCGCTCGATGTCGCCCGGGTCATCGGGCTCCCGGCTTCGAGCGTCCAGGCCATGGACCAGGGCACGCGTGTGCTCGCCGGCGACGAGGCCGCCGTCGTCGTCACCGTCGGCGCCGACCAGTCCGGCTGACGCCGGCCATCCGCTCCGTGCCCCCGACCCCCGGGTTCATCGACCTTCCCGCGCGCAGCGCCAAGCCGCGCGAGAGCGGCCTCACGTCCGTGCTCGACCGCGGGCTCTCCGTCGCCGCCGTCGACGCGCTCGTCGAGGTCGCGGGCGACAGCGTCGATCTCGTCAAGCTCGGCTGGGGCACCGCGCTCGTCACCGGCAACCTCGACGCGAAGCTCGCCCGCTACCGCGAGCACGGCATCCCGGTGACGCTCGGCGGGACGCTCACCGAAGCGGTGATCCGCGACGACCGCCTCGACGAGTACGTCGCGTGGCTGCGACGGCTCGGCCTGTCGCACATCGAGGTCTCCGACGGCACGATCGAGCTCGCTCCGGAGGCCAAGCGCGCGATCATCTCGCGGCTCGCCGGGGAGGGCTTCACCGTGCTCAGCGAGGTGGGGAGCAAGGACGCGCAGGAGATCATGGCCCCGTATCGCTGGGTCGAGCTCATCACGGCTGAGCTCGAGGCGGGGGCGTGGAAGGTCATCGCGGAGTCGCGCGAGTCCGGCACCGCGGGCATCTACCGTGCCGACGGCGAGGTCCGCATGGGCCTCATCGACGAGATCACGCACGCGATCCCGATCGATCGTCTGCTGTTCGAGGCGCCGCTCAAGGACCAGCAGGTCTGGTTCCTCCAGCACTACGGACACGAGGTGAGCCTCGGCAACATCGCGCCCGACGACGTGCTCTCGCTCGAGACGCTCCGCCTCGGTCTGCGCTCCGACACCATGCCGCCCTCCACCCCGACCCCGCCCGTCTCGCCGTGATCATCGCGCTCGCCCGTCACGGCGAGACGGAGTTCAACAAGGACTCCCGCTTCCAGGGTCACCTGCCGGTGCCTCTCAACGACCGCGGGCGGGAGCAGGCCCACGCGCTCGCCGAGGAGGCGGCGCAGCACGAGTGGGCGGCGTTGTACTGCTCGCCGCTCGCGCGCGCCCTGGAGACAGCGCGCATCGTGGGGGAGCGGATCGGCCTCGACGCGCAACCCGACGACCGGTTCATGGAGACGGACACCGGGGACTGGACGAACCTCCTCCACGACGAGGTGCGCGAGCGCGACCCCGAGGGGTTCGCGCACTACCTGCGCGCCGACGCGGACTTCGCGTTCCCCGGCGGCGAGTCGCTCGAGGAGCAGATGGAGCGCGTCGTCGACGGGCTCGTCACGGTCACGCAGGCCGGGCGGCTCCCGGCGCTCGTCGTGTGCCACCGGGGTGTCATCCGCGTCGCGCTGTGCCACTCCCGCCTGCGGGGCCTCGACGACTTCATGCAGATCGACGTGCCGAACGGGTCGCTGGTGCCCCTGTGACCGGCGTCCAGCGTGCCGTCGCCCTCGCCTTCGGGCTGCTCGTCGCCGCGACCTTCGCGGCGTTCTTCGTCGCGCAGAATCTCAAGAGCGGCCCGTCGATCCTCCAGCAGGTCGGCGTCTACCCCGTCGTGAGCCCCAACGGCGACGGCCGCAAGGACGGCGCGCGGATCTCCTTCAAGACGCGCGAGACCGACGACGTCCGCATCGACGTCCTCGACGACGCCGGCGACGAGGTCGCGACGATCTTCGAGGACCGCATCGGGCGGTACACGCCGACGCAGGTGCGCTGGGACGCGAAGGTCGACGGCGAGCCGGTTCCCGACGGCCGGTACCGCTATCGCGTCACGCTGCGCACCCAGGGCCGCAGCGTCGTCGTCCCGAAGTCGTTCGTCGTCGACACCGAGCCGCCCAGCCCGCGGGTCGTCGGGATCGGACCGGTGCAGAGCACGCGCCCGCAGCCCGAGCTGCTCCCGAACCCCGACGGTCACCCCGCCCGTGTCGTGTTCGACGCGCCGGGGACGAACGTGAAGATCCGGCTCTTCAAGACCGGCCCGGGCCCGGTGCGCCCCGTGATGGAGGCGGTCGACCTCCCCGAGGGCGCGACGAGCTGGGCGTGGGACGGCACCGTCGGTGGACGCCGCGTCTCGCCGGGGACCTACCTCGTCGTCGTCGAGAGCCGGGACATCGCGGGGAACGTCGGGACGTCGGTGCCGCTCGACCGTCGCGGCCTGCCGCGGGCCGAGTTCGCGTCGGGCTTCCCCGGCCGGGGCGGCATCACCGTGCGCTACCTGGGCGTCCAGCCGCCGGTCGAGCCGACCCGGGCGGGTGAGCGGGGGGTCTTCGGCGTTGACGCACGGCAGGAGCGCTACACGTGGAACCTGCGCAAGGTCGGGGAGCCGGAGGTCCGCAAGCGGGGCTCGGGGACCCGGGCGCAGCTCGGGATCGCCGCCCCGGAGGGAGAGGGGGGCGTCTTCCTCCTCGAGGTCCGCACGCGGACCCGGTCGGTGCGCGTGCCGTGGGTCGTGAGGCCGCAGACGCCGATCATCGGCACGACCTCCGACCGCCGCGGGGTCCTCGTCGTCCTGGCGATGGGCACGTGGCAGGGGCTGAACCCGGTCGACGACGACGGCGACGGGCTCGCCGACACGCTCGAGCGGGGCCTCCCGGTCCGCCTCCAGCGCGTCCTCGTCGGCGACGGCACGGGCCTGCCGATCGGGTTCGCCGAGCGCGAGGCGCCGCTGCTCGCCCACCTCGCCCGCACGGGCCGCCGCTTCGACGTCACGACGGACGTCGCGCTCGCCGCCGGCCGGGGGCCGCGCCCCGCCGACGGGTACCGGGGCGTCGTGCTGCCCGGCGACACGCGCTGGCTCGCTCCGACGGCGGCCCGGCGCCTGCGCTCGTTCGTCCGCGACGGAGGGGTGCTCGCGACGTTCGGAGTGGACTCCCTGCGCCGTGAGGTGCGGCTCACGCCGCGCCTGCGGCTCATCGAGCCGACCGCGCCCGCGGAGGCCGACCTGTTCGGCGCCCGGGCCGCACCCCTCTCGCGCGGCCCCGTCACGCTCACGGAGATCGTGGACGGCCTCGACCTCTTCGACGGCACCCCCGGAGCCTTCGAGGCGGGCGAGCGCTTCGAGGTGACGACCGGGATCGGGCCCGACGCGCGCCGGTTGAGCGCCGCGGTGACCCCCGCGGGGCGACCGGTCATCCTCGGCACGCGCTTCGGCTCCCGGGGCGGCCGGCTCCTGCGCATCGGGCTCCCGACCCTCCCGTCACGCCTCTCCTCCGACCCCGACCTCGCGCAGCTCGTGCGCAACGCATGGATTCTCCTGTCGCGCTGATCCTCGTCGCCCTGCTCGCGGCCGGTGCGCTCGTGCTGCGCACGGAGCGCGGCCGCGCGTGGTCGCTGCTCGCGTCCCTCACGCTCGCGCCGGTGATCCTCATCGCGCACATCTGGGACTCCGACCAGCTCGACACCTTCCGCGATCGCCCGTCGCTCACGGTGGCCGCGGTCCTCGTCGGTGCCGTGGTCCTCGGCCTCGCGGGGCGGCTCTTCCAGCGCCGGCCCGAGCTGTTTCCGCTCGCGGTCGTCGCCGTCATCCCCTTCCGCGTCCCGATCGCCGCCGGGGGGTCGACGTCGAACCTCCTCGTTCCGCTCTACCTCGTCATCGCGGCGGGCGCCCTCGCGTGGGCCCTGCCGCGGCTGCGCGCCGACGACCGGCCCGGCGTCGAGCCGCCACGTGAGCGCGCGGGCCTGCTCGAGAGCCTGCTCGCCGCGACGCTCGTCCTCTACGCCCTCCAGACGATCGACTCCTCGGACCGCGACCACGCGCTCGAGCAGCTCGTGTTCTTCTACGTGCCGTTCGCGGCCCTGTTCGCGCTGCTCACGCGTGTGGAGTGGACGGCGGCGCTCCTGCGGCGCTGCCTGATCGTGCTTACGGCCCTCGCGGTCGTCCTCGTCGGGATCGGCGTCTACGAGTACGCGACGAAGACGCTCCTGCTCAACCCGAGCGTCCTCGTCGCCAACGAGTTCGAGGACTACTTCCGCGTCACGTCGCTGTTCTTCGACCCCAACATCTACGGCCGCTTCCTCGTCGTCGTCATGCTCGGGCTCGCCGGCCTGCTCGTGTTCGCGCGGGCGGGGCGCACCGTCGCGGTGTGCGTGGGACTCCTCGCCGTGCTGTGGGGCGGCCTCGTCCTCACGTTGTCGCAGTCGTCGTTCGCCGCCCTCCTCACGGGACTCGCGGTGCTCGGCGGCCTGCGCTGGGGTGCGCGACGTGCCGCCGGGGTCACCGCGGCGCTCGTCGCGGCCGGTGCCGTCTTCGTCCTCGCGGCGCCCGGCGCGATCAACCTCGAGCTCGGCGATTCCCGCAGCGCCGACAACGCGACGAGCGGCCGCATCGACCTCATGGAGGGCGGGGTCCGGCTCGCGGCCGACCGGCCGGTCCTCGGATGGGGCTCCGGCGCCTTCGCGCGGGAGTACCGCCGCGCGGAGGACGTCTCCGCCCAGCGCGCGGTGAGCGCGTCGCACACGATCCCGATCACGGTCGCCGCCGAGCAGGGCCTTGTCGGGCTCGCGCTCTATCTCGCCCTGCTCGCCGCCGCGCTCGCCCGGCTCCTGCGCGGCGCGTCGCGGTCCGTCCCACGGGCCGTCGTCGCCGCGGCCTTCCTCGCGCTCGTCGTCCACACGATGCTCTACGCCGCCTTCCTCGAGGACCCGATCGCCTGGGCGCTCCTCGCCGTCGGGGCGGCGCTCGCGGCCGCGGCGCGGGGATCCGGGCCGGACGCCGAGGGCACGGACGGCGCGGCGGCCGGGACCGGTCCCCCTCGTGCCGACACGGGGCCCGAGGGTGTCCCGGCTGGGCGCTGACCCGGCGCGCGCGGAGCTCGCCGCGTTCGCCGTGCTCGGGCTCGCGGCCCTCGTCGCCGCGCTGCTCGTCCCGACCTACCCCAACTACGACAGCTACTACGCGCTCGTGTGGGGCCGCGAGCTGCTCGACGGCTCGTCCCCGAGCTTCGAGGCGTACTCCGCCCCCACGCAGCATCCGCTGTGGAACGTCGTCGGGGCGCTCCTCGGGGCGGTCTTCGGCGACGACGCGGACCGCGCGATCGTCGTCGGGTGCGCGGTCGGGCACGTCGCCCTGTGCTGGGGGACCTTCCGGCTCGGCACGGTGCTCGCGAACCGCGCGGTCGGCGCGGTCGCGGCGGTCCTCGTCGGCTCGTCGTTCGCGTTTCTGTTGTTCGCGGCCCGCGGGTACGTCGACGTGCCCTTCCTCGCCCTCGTCGTCTGGGCGGGAGCGCTGGAGGCGGGCGGCCGACACGGTCCGGGTCGCCCCATGGTCCTCCTCGTCCTCGCGGGTCTCCTGC
>JBFIDS010000227.1:0-6009 GCA_041603715.1 Paraconexibacter sp.
CGACGCGATCGGGGATCGTCTCGCGCTCGCGTTCGGCCCGGTCGACCCGCGGGGCGTGGCACGCGAGCTCGCCGACGAGCTCGCGCGGCTCGTCCTCGACCCCCTCACGGTCGTCCTCGACGACGCCGAGCACGTCGCGGCGGACCCCGCGGCATGCGCTCTTCCCGAGGCCCTCCTCGCCGTCGAGAACCCCCACCTGCGGGTCGCGGTCGCCTCCCGCCGTCGGCTGCCGATCCCGCTCGCGCGGCTGCGCGCCTCCGGGCGCCTCACCGAGCTCGGTGCCGCGGACCTCGCCTTCAGCGTGGAGGAGTGCGCTGAGGTCCTGCGCCGCCGGACCCCCGGCGGGTCGGTCGCGGACACCACCGTCGAGGACCTCATGGCGGCGACCGAGGGGTGGCCCCTCGGTGTCGGCCTGGCCGCGAGCCATCCGGACCCGGGTGGCTCCCGCGGCCCCGCGACCCCACGCGAGCTCGCGGCCTTCGTCGAGGAGGAGGTGCTCCCCCCGCTCGACCACGGGCAGAGGGCGGCGATCCTCGCCTCGAGCCTGCCGACCGAGCTCGACGTCGCGACGCTGGCGGCGCTCGGCCACGGTCCCGACGTCCTCGAGCGGCTCCTCGACGCCGACCTGTTCCTGCGGCCGACGGGTCGGGAGGGCCGGTGGGCCTACCACCCGCTCGTGCGCGAGGTCCTGGTGGAGCGTCTGAACGCCGAGCTCGAGCCCGCCGCGCTCGCCGTGCTGCACGCGCGGCTCGCCGAGCACCTCGCCGAGGCGGCACCTCTGGACGCCGTCGAGCACTGGTTCGCGGCCGGGGACGAGGTGCGGGCGCTGCGCACGATCGGACGCTACAGCCAGCCGCTCGTTCGCAGCTCCCCCGCCGTCGTCCGTCGCTGGCTCGCACGGCTGGGCCCCGAGACGGCCGGCGAGCCCGCGGTCGCCCTCCTCCACGGCCAGCTCGGGATGGGAGAGGGCCGGCACGCCGACGTCGTCGACGACCTTCGGCGTGCCGCCGCGGAGTGGGAGGCGCGGGGGAGCAAGGCGATGTGGACCGCCCGGTTCGCGCTCTCCCAGGCGCTCATCGTCACGGGCCGCTTCGATGAGGTGCCGCCTCTCGCGGAGGGATTCGATTCCGAGGAGACCGCCGATCGCGTCGGCGCGCCGATGGTCGCGCTGTGGGCCGGCATCGCGATCGGCGGGACCGGTCGCCGCCAGGAGGGCAGGGCGCTCCTCGACCGTGCGCTGGGCCACCCGCTCGGCGCCCTCATCGAGCCCGTCTCGATCGCCTACGACGCGTTCTACGTCGCGTGGCACGCGGGCCGGCTCGACGAGGCGTGGGCCGGGGCCCAGGACGCGATCGCCCGCATGGAGGACCACGACCCGGTCCGGTGGCTCACCTACACGCTCTGGTACGCCGCGTACGTCGCCGAGGCCCGCAGCGACGACGCGACGGCGATCGCCCTCCTCGAACGGGCTCGTGAGGTCGCGGCGGGCGCTGGGATCGGCGTCTACCCAGGGGCCGTGGCGGGCGCCATGAAGGCGGGGTTCGACGCGCGCGCGGGGCGCACGGGCGAGGCCGAGGTCGAGCTCGCACGGGTCGCCCCGGTGCTTTCCCGCAGCTGGCACGGCTACGACGTGCACCTCGCCCGGGCCGAGCTGCACGCACGGCGGGGGGACCGACGCGAGGCCGCGGCCGCGGCCGACCGCGCGCTCTCGCTCGTGACGGGCGGCTACGTCGGCGAGCGCCTTCGGGCCGCCACCCACCTCGTCCCGCTGCTCGTGCGGATCGGGCGGGAAGGGCGCGCTCGAGAGGTCACCGATGGGGCGATCGCGCTCTTCGATGAGGGGACGTCGGCCCCGCGGCTGCTCGCGCTGCGCGCCTGGCTACGCGATCAGGACGGTGACCCGGGGGCCCTCGACGACCTCTGTGCGGCGTGGACCGAGGCGGGCGACCAGGCACACCATGTCGTCCGCGGCGAGTGGCCCCGGATCGAGGAGCTCGTGCAGCGTGCGGTGTCGGAGGGGCGGCTCGACGCCGCGGACGTCGTGGACGTCGTCGAGGCCGCGCTTCCCGACGGCGACGCTCTGTTCCCGTTCGCCGCGAACCCCGCCGCGAGCGCCCGGCAGGCGGTCGCCGCGGGCCTCGGGCACTCAGGGCATCCCGAGGCGCCCCGCCTGCTCGAGACCCTGGCCGCCGACCACGATCCGGCGGTCGCGGCGACCGCCGCCCGCAGCGCGCGACGCCTGCGCGAGGAGCCGCCCGCGCTCGCCTTCTCCCTGTTCGGCGGCTTCGCCGTGCACCGTGGTGGCCGGCTCGTCGAAGAGGGAGCCTGGCAGCGGCGGGTCGCTGAGCGACTCGTGCGATATCTGCTCGTCCGGCGGGACGGGCTCGTCCCGGAGGAGGAGCTCTTCGAGGCATTCTGGCCCGACAAGGAGGTGACGGCCGCCCGGCGCGGTCTCCAGGTCGCCATCTCGTGCGCGCGGGCGGTCCTCGATCCCCCCGGCGTGACCGACAGCGTCGTGGAGCTGCGCGAGCGCGCGTACCGCCTCGCCCTCCGCGACGGCGACAACGTCGACACCGAGGCGTTCGAGCGGGTCGCACGTGCAGTGCGCTCCGAGGCTCGGGACGCGACGCCGGCGCCGGAGGTGCTCCGCGCGGCGATCGCGCTCTGGGGTGGGGAGCCGCTGCCCCAGGAGCGTTACGAGGGATGGGCCGCGGGTTGGCGGATGCGTCTCACCGACCTCCATCTCGGGCTCCTCAGCGATCTCACGCGGGCGAACCTCGCCGCCGGGGACCCTTTCGCCGCGGCGACCACGGCCCGTCACCTCGTCGAGCTCGACGGCGTCGGGGAGGGCGGTCACAGGCTGCTCATGACGGCCCTGGCCCGCAGCGGCCGTCGCGGCGAGGCCCTGCGTCAGTTCCTCGACTGCCGCCGGGCGCTCGTCGAGGACCTCGGCGTCGAGCCCGCGGAGGAGACGGCCGCGCTGCAGCGGGCGATCCTCGCCGGAGATCCCGTGTGAGCGGCTCGTGAGCGCGGCCGCGTACCGTCGCCGCATGGCTCCTCGCGCCACCTACGTCGTCTCCGTCCATGAGCCGGAGGGCTCCGTGACCGTCGAGGACGTCCGCAGCGGCGAGCGGGTGCGCGTCGCCGGTCTCGCCGATGTCGGCGACCAGATCGCCCGCTGGCGCGCCCCCGTCGCCTGCCGCGCGGACATCGCGACGTCGTCGAGCGACGCAGCGGGGTCCACGCCATGATGTGACCGTGCCCGAGCCGCTGCGCGTCACGTCGTCCGTCGCGATCCCGCTCGACGAGATCGTCGTGCGCGTGAGCCGCAGCTCGGGCCCGGGGGGGCAGCATGCGAACGTCACCTCCTCACGTGTCGAGGTGATCTTCGACGTCCGCGCCTCCGAGTCCCTCAGCCCCGCCCAGGTCGATCGGATCAGCGCGCGGCTGGGGCCCGTCGTGCGGGTCGTCGCGCAGGACCATCGCAGTCAGCTGCGCAACCGCGAGCTCGCGCTCGAGCGCCTCGCCGAGCGTCTCGCGGGGGCGCTGCACGTCCAGCGCACACGACGGCCGACACGCCCGACGAAGGGCTCCAAGCGCCGGCGGGTGGACGCGAAGAAGGCACGCGGCGCGATCAAGCGCGACCGACGCCGGCCGGACGCGGACTGACCGCGGCCACGGACCGCCCTGGGGAACGAGTCCCACCGCATCGATGTCGTCACGAGGCGGGGCGTGAGCGCACGCACCGCGACCACCGCCTTGCGGCGACGCCCGACGATGGCGCGGCCGGGATCCCGCCCGTGGCCGGCCCGCTCGATCTCCCGCAGGATCTCGCGGTACATGGCGGCGGCGACCCGGATCGCGGCCCGACCGTGGCGCAGCCGGCGGATCCCCGCGATCCCCGATTCGTAGAACCGATCGGCCCGGGCGATCTGGTCGCGCAGGAGCTGCTCGCGGCAGCCGGGCAGCCCGGCACCGAACCGGGCGACCGTCTCGTCGGAGAGGTACCGGCGTCCGGCCTCGCGATCCTCGTCGATGTCCCGCAGGATGTTCGTGCGCTGCATGGCGATGCCGAGCATCACCGCGTCCCGGCGCGCGGCCTCCTCGTCGCCCCGCACCCCGAGGAGCGCGCACATGAGGACGCCGACGGTGCCGGCGACCCGGTAGCAGTACCGGTCGAGCTCGGCCTCGGTGCTCGGTGGGATCCCCTCGAGGTCGGCGCGCATACCTGCGCAGAAGTCGCCGAGCACGTCGCGCGGCAGCGGATGGCGCGCCGCGAGGACGTCGAGGATCGCGGTCTCCGGTGACGCGGACCCGGTCGCACGCCGCTCGCACCACGCCTCGACCGCGGTGAGGCGCGCGTCCGCAGCGGGATGGCCGTCGTCGACGAGATCGTCGAGGGTGCGCAGGACGAGGTAGAGGAGCCGCACGTCGTCGCGCAGACGGCGCGGCAAAAGGACGCAGGCGGCCGAGAAGGTCCGCGCGTGCCGACGGGTGGTGGCGCGCGCCTCGATGACGATCTCACGCTCCGCCCGCCCCTCGGGGCGGGGCGCGGTCGCCGTGCTGCCGCGGCCCTCAAGCAGCACGGGTCGCCCCGCCTCCCACGGGGGTCCGGCGCGCGGGGCCGAGGTCCTCCCGGACGAGCCCGGCGGTCACCTCGGCCCCGAGCAGGACGCCGGGGATCCCTGCCCCTGGGTGGGTCCCGCCGCCGACGCGGTAGAGCCCGGCGATCCGGGGGTCGCGGTTGGGCGGGCGCAGCGCGGCGCTCTGGTGGAGGGTCGGCTCGAGTGCGAACGCGTTGCCGTCGCGCGCCGCGTAGCGCTCCCGGAAGTCGAGCGGTGTCATCCGGTGCTCGACACGGATGCTGTCGCTGAGCCCCTCCAGGCCGAAGGTCGTCTCGAGGTCCTCGAGCAGCCAGTCGCGCACGGCGTCCGACTCCCGGGTCCAGTCGGTCGGGCCCCGCAGATTCGGCACGGGCAGCAGCACGCAGATCGAGTCGCCGCCGGGTGCCGCCATCCCCGGCTCGGTGCGGTTGGGGACGTGGAGGTACGTCGACGATGTCGAGGGCAGGCGGCGCGCGCGGGTCACGTCGCGGATGAACCGCCGGTAGCCGTGGCCGACGAGCAGGTGATGGTGACGCAGGCGGGGGAACGGCCGGTCGGTCCCGAGGTAGAGGAGGAAGCACGACATCGTCGGGCGCAGGGGACGGGTGACCCGGGGTCGGTGCGACGGCGGGAGGAGGTCGGCGAGGCCGAGCACGTCGCCACCCGCGACGACGGCGTCGGCGGGGAGTCGCTCGCCGCCCTCGGTGACGACGCCGGTGACGTGTCCGCCGGCCACCTCGATGCGAGCGACGCCGTCGCCGTAGCGGACGTCGAGCGGCGCGGCCATCGCCCGGACGAGCGAGTGGACCCCGCCGTCGGCGTACCAGACCCCGTCGAGGAACTGGAGGTAGACGAGGGCACCGTAGATCGCAGGGACGCGGAACGGGTCCCCGCCGATGAAGAGCGAGTGGAAGCTGAACGCCTCGCGGATCCGCGGGTCGCGGAAGTGACGAGCCGTGTGCATCCAGAGCGGCTGGGCGGCGCCGAGGCGCACCATCGTCGGGGTGAACGCGAGGAGGTCGCGCATCTTCGAGAACTCGCGCCGGCCCGCACCGAGGATGCCCTGCTCGTAGACCGGACGCAGCGATTCGAGGTATCCGTCGAGACGACCGGCGTCGCGGGGGGAGATCCGCGCGATCTCCTCCTTCATCGCCTCCCGGTCCCGGCGGAACGTCAGCGTGGGCCGCGGCTCGTCGGCCGGGGCGCCGGGAGGGGCGGCCCAGTCGATGCCGTAGAAGGGGTCGAGCTCGCGCAGGCGGACCTCCGCGTGGAGGTCGAGGCCGCCGGCGGCGAAGGTCTCCTCGAGGACCCACGGCATGGTGATGAGGGAGGGGCCGGTGTCCCAGGTGAAGCCGTCGTCGCGGATCTGCGCCGCGCGCCCGCCGGGGGTCGGGAGCCGCTCGAC
>JBFIDS010000228.1:0-5994 GCA_041603715.1 Paraconexibacter sp.
ACGTCCGCGCGGTCGTCCTCGGGCCGTGGCCGGGCCGTCCCGGCGCGATCGAGCGATCCAACCGCGAGACTCTCGCGGCACTCACCGGCTGCGAGGTCGCCGTTCTCCCCCACGTCACGACGCTCTCGGCGGGCGCGCTCGCCGCGGCGGGAGCGACCCTGCCGGTCGACCGCTGGGTCGGGCCGCCCCGCGTCGACTGAGGCGCGCCGCACGCCGCGGGCAGCCCGCACGGGCGTGGGTGGACACTGGGCCGCAGGGAGTCATTCGGCGTCCGCTCACCGCCGGCACCCGGCCCGCGGGTCGTCCCCCCATCCGACCGGAGGGCCTGGACCTTCCCCGGCGACCGGCGTACCGTCGTCGTCGTGGAACCCCATCGCGACAACGACAAGGCCCTTCCCCGCGAGGATCCCTTCCACCAGGAGGTGCGCCTCCTCCTCGCCCCCCGGGCCGACCCCGCCAAGCGCCCGGGCCCGCGCGGCAACCCGCCGATCGACCCGCGCGCCGTCGCGCGGGCCGCGCGGATGCTCAACAGCATCGTCGGCTGATCGCGGCGGCAGAACCGCCTCGACCTGCGCGTCACCACCGGTACGTGACGGACCCGCTCGACCCGTCCCGTCGTCGCGACCGATGTGGATCTGGTGGTCTGGCGACCCCGTGAATTCACATTCGCGCGGCCCGGCGGCGGCCCTCCGCTGAGCCCCGGGGTGGGTGCGAGCCGTTCCGTGCCGCTCAGCCCGCGCGCGCTCCGGCGACGACCGCCGCGGTGATCCGCGCGAGGTCCACGTCGCCGGTCACGTAGGGCGGCATCGTGTAGACGAGGTCGCGGAACGGCCGCAGCCAGACGCCGTGCTCCATCGCGGCGCGCGTCGCGGCGGCGACGTCGACGGGATGGTCGAGCTCGACGACCCCGATCGCCCCGAGCACGCGGACGTCGCGGACGCCGGGGACATCACGGGCGGGCCCGAGGCCCTCGGCGAGGCCCGACTCGATGCGGGCGACGTCGTCGCGCCACGTGCCGTCCTCGAGCAACCCCGTCGAGGCGAGCGCCGCGGCGCAGGCGAGCGGGTTGGCCATGAACGTCGGGCCGTGCATGAGCGCGCCGCCGCCGTCGGCCCCGGAGATCGACGCCGCCACCTCCGCGCGGCAGAGCGTCGCCGCGAGCGTGAGGCAGCCGCCGGTCAGCGCCTTCCCGACGCAGAGGACGTCCGGCTGCACGGCGGCATGGTCGGCCGCGAACAGCTCGCCGGTGCGCCCGAAGCCCGTCGCGATCTCGTCGAGCACGAGCAGCATGCCGTGCGCGTCGCACAGCTCGCGCAGGAACGCGACGGCCTGCGGCGGGTGGAAGCGCATCCCGCCCGCCCCCTGCACGACCGGCTCGACGATGACAGCCGCGAGATCGTCGCAATGGCGCTCGGCGAGGCCGCTCACGGCGTCACGCCACACCTCGGCCTCCGCCGTCCCCCAGGCGTCGATCCCGTCGGGCGGCCGGGGGGCGAAGACGTGCTCGGCGAGCGTCCCGGTGAAGAGCGAGTGCATTCCCCCCACCGGGTCGCACACGGACATCGCCCCGAACGTGTCGCCGTGGTAGCCGCCGCGGACCGTGAGGAAGCGGCGGCGCGCGGGCCGCCCCCGACCCCTCTGGGCCTGCAGCGCCATCTTCATGGCGACCTCGACGCTCACCGAGCCGGAGTCGGCGAAGAAGACGTGGTCGAGGCCGTCGGGGGTCATCGCGACGAGGCGCTCCGCGAGGAGCACGGCGCCCTCGTGGGTGAGGCCACCGAACATGACGTGCGCCATGCGGTCGAGCTGGTCCCGCAGGGCGGCGTCGAGGACCGGGTGGCGATAGCCGTGGATCGCGCACCACCACGACGCCATGCCGTCGACGAGCTCGCGGCCGTCGGCGAGCTCCAGCCGCACGCCGTGCGCGCCGACGACGGGGATCGGCTCGGACGTCGCCGGGATCGGACCGTAGGGGTGCCAGACGTGCCGCCGGTCGACCGCGAGCAGGTCGTCCCACGGACGGTCGCTCATCCCCGGCACCGCCGGGTCAGCCGCCCCGGCGCAGGAGCCCGGCGACGGCCCGGCGGCGGGACCCCGGCAGCGCGGACGCGCCGCGGCGCAGCGCCCGGGCGCCGGCGAACGCGGTCACGAGCGTCGCCGCGGCCGAGGCGAGGAGCTTCGCGGCGCGCGCAGGAGCCTCGGGATCCGGGATCGCCTCGAAGTGCGTCCCCTCCGGGCCGATCGTGAGGAAGCCCACCGGCGTCGCGTCGAGCTGACCGCCGCCGCCCCCGCCGCTGCCACCGCCGTCCTCGCCGTCGGGCTTCACGCCCCAGCCGCGGCCGAAGCCGAGCCCGCCGGTCGCCCTGACGCGGGCCACGGGGACCACGGTGCGCCCGTGGAGCTCGACCGGCTCGCCGAAGCAGAGCCGTGCGCCCTCGATCTGGTCCAGCGCGCGCCGGAGGGACGAGAACGTCGCCTCGGGGAGCCTGTCGGCGTCCGCGTCGGTCTCGGCGGCCTTCGGATTCTTCTTGCCCATGATGCCGACCCTCCCGCGAACGCCGGACGGGCGGCGCTCAGTCCTCGAAGACGACGAAGTCGCGCTTTCGCGCGCCGCACACCGGGCAGAACCAGGAGTCCGGGATGTCGGCGAACGCCGTCCCGGCAGGGATCCCGCCGTCCGGGTCGCCCTCCTCGGGGTCGTAGATGTATCCGCACGACTCGCAGATCCACTTCTCCAGGGTGCTCATTGCGCGCAATCTACCGCTCCGCCCATCCGCCCGACGCGCGGCGCCGACCGCGTCCCACCGGACGGATAGGGTGGCGTGGTGGAGATCGATCGCCCGCCCCCCGGAGAAGAGCTCAACCGCAGTGGGGAGGCGACCGTCCCGCGTCAGGCGGCGTCGATCATCCTCCTGCGCGGAGGCACCGAGACGCTCGAGCTCCTCCTCGTCAAGCGCACCGAGAAGGCCCGGTTCATGGGCGGCGTCTGGGTCTTCCCGGGCGGCGCCGTCGACGCCACCGATGGAGAGGGCGACACCGCCCACCGGCTCGCCGCCGTCCGCGAGCTCGAGGAGGAGGCGGCGGTCCGCGGCGTCGACGCGACGCAGGTCGTCAAGTTCTCCCGGTGGATCACGCCGCCCCAGGTCGTCGTGCGCTTCGACACCCACTTCTTCCTCGCGGAGCTCCCCCACGGCGAGGAGCCCTGCGTCGACGGCGAGGAGTGCGTCGACCTCGGCTGGTTCACCCCGAGGGCGGCGCTCGACGCCCACGTCGCCGGCGAGATCCTCCTCGTCTTCCCGACGATCAAGCACCTCGAGCAGCTGTCGGCGTTCGCGACCACCACCGAGCTGCTCGACGCAGCGCGCGGACGGGACGTCGTCGCGGTCGAGCCCCGCGTCATCGTCACCGGCGAGACCGCGCGGGTCCTCCTGCCCGGCGAGCCGGGCTACGACGACTGAGCTACGCGGAGACGGCGGCCGCGACGAGGTCCTCGCGGCCGGCGCCGTTGAGGAGGGTCTCGTAGCGCTCGTACATCGGCTGGAGGATCGGGATCAGCTGCAGGATCTTGTCGACCGGACCGTCGATGGTCATCTGGCGGCGTGAGAGCGCGAGCGTCACGTTCACCTTGCCGAGGAAGAAGCGGTGCGCCGTGTCGGCGTCCATCCGCACGACGACGGTGGGCTTGAGGTGCGTCGGCCCGAGGTCGACCTGCCCGGGGGCGTCGGGGAGCATCGCGACCGTCACCTGCGACTCGGGCGCACGGAGGCGGTACTGGACCACCATGTCCGTGCGCCGCATGCGCGCGTACAGCTCCTCGTCGGAGACCGTCTCCTGGAACGCGCGCCCCAGGTGCTCGTACAGCTGCTCTGCGCTCTCGAAGTACGGCATCGCGACGCCAGTCTAAGGAGTCGGCCCCGGGCGCGCCTCGCCCTCCCCGTGCCTACTCGCGGGCGAGGAGGAGCGCGATCCCCTGGCCGCCGCCGATGCAGAGCGTGACGAGGCCGAGCTCGTGGTCGCCGCGCTCCATCTCGTCGAGCGCCTTCGCGGTGATGACCGTGCCCGAGGCGCCGATCGGATGGCCGAGCGCGATCGCGCCGCCGTTCGGGTTGACGCGGGGATCCTCGTCGTCGAGCCCCAGCTCGATCATCACGGCGAGCGACTGCGCGGCGAACGCCTCGTTGAGCTCGATGACCCCGACATCGTCGAGACGGGCCCCGGCGCGGTCGAGGACCTTCTTCACCGCGGGGACCGGGCCGATGCCCATGATCTGCGGATCGACGCCGCACATCGCGTAGGCCTTGATGTGCGCGCGGACCGGCGCGCCGAGCTCCTTGGCGCGGTCGGCGTCCATGAGCACGACCGCGGCGCCCGCGTCGTTCATCCCGGACGCGTTGCCCGCCGTGACGGTGCCGCCGTCGCCCTTCTTGAAGACGGGCTTCAGCGCGGCCATCGACTCCACGGAGGCGTCGTGACGGATGTGCTCGTCCTTCGTGAACTCGACGGTGTCGCGCTTCACGCGGACCTCCACGGGCACGATCGAGGCGTCGAAGCGGCCGTCCGCCTGCGCCGCGCTCGCGCGCTGGTGCGAGGTGACGGCGAAGGCGTCCTGACGCTCGCGGCTGATCGAGTGCTTCTCGGCGAGGTTCTCGGCGGTGACGCCCATGAGGATCTCGTGGAAGGGGTCGGTGAGCCCTCCCATGACCGGATCGACCATCTCGGTCGGGCCCATCTTCGCGCCCCACCGGCCGTTGGGGAGCCAGTACGGACCGCGGCTCATCGACTCCGCGCCGCCGGCGAGCGCGACCCGCGCGTCACCGGTCTGGATGGCCTGCGCGGCGGAGACGATCGCCTGGACGCCCGTGCCGCAGAGTCGGTTGACGGTGAAGGCGGGCGTCTCGTGCGGGATCCCGGACTGCACGCCGACGACGCGGGCCATGTACATGTCCGCGGGCTGCGTGTGGATGACGTTGCCGACCACGACGTGGTCGACGTCGCCGCCGGTGATGCCCGCGCGCTCGATCGCGGCGGTCGCGGCGACCGTCCCCAGGTCGGTCGGCTTGACGTCCTTGAGGCTCTTCCCGTACGAGCCGATGGCGGTGCGGGCGGCGGAGGTGACGACGACGTTGGTCATGACGGGAACCCTAGAGGTCCCCCGCGGAGGTGCGCGTGGCGGGGCTTGCCCGCAACTTGCGCCGGGCTTCCCCGTTGACGCGAGTAGCATCGTCCGGGAACGAACGTGGACGCGCCTGTCACCAGAGCCCCCGTCGCACGCCGTCGCCTCCGCGGCGGCCCCCTCCTGCGCCTGCGGTCGGACGAGCAGCTGCTCGTGCTGTTCCGGTCCGGGAGCGACGACGCGTTCGACGTCCTCCACGACCGCTACCGGCCCCGCCTGTTCACCTACACGCGCCAGATGCTCGGCGGGTCCCCGAGCGATGCCGAGGACGCCCTGCAGGACGTGTTCCTGCGCGCCTACCACGCGCTGCGCGTCGACGACCGGCCGGTCTCCGTGCGCGCCTGGCTCTACCGGGTCGCCCACAACCGCTGCATCGACCACATCCGACGGGCAAAGCCGACGCCGCTCGACATCGACGACGAGACCCGCGCCGAGACGGCGTCCGCCGCCGGCAACCCGTCCCTCCAGGATCCCGTGGTCGTCGCCGCACGGCGCGAGGAGCTGCAGACGCTCGTCACCGACGTGACGCGCCTGCCCGAGCAGCAGCGCTCCGCGCTCCTCCTGCGGGAGATGGAGGGCCTCTCGTACTCCGAGCTCGCGGTCGCACTCGAGTGCAGCGTCCCCGCCGTGAAGAGCCTGCTCGTCCGGGCGCGCATGGGCCTCGTCGAGCAGGCCGAGGCCCGCGCCCTGCAGTGCTCGGACATCCGCGACGACCTCGACGACGCGCACGACCGCGGCGTGCGGATGCCCGGCCGCGCGCGGCGCCACATCCGCGACTGCCAGGCCTGCGCGACCTACCGCTCCACGCTCAAGGGCGTGCA
>JBFIDS010000229.1:0-5964 GCA_041603715.1 Paraconexibacter sp.
CGACCTCGACGGCGACGCCGGTGCGGAAGGCGTCGCTCGCCTCGCGACGGCGCAGGTCGTCCTCACCGACCCCGGGGAGGTACACGCGGTCGAGCTCCCAGTCCTCGGCCACATCGCGGATGAAGTTCGTGAGCTGGAAGGCGAGCCCGAGCCGGGCGACGTCCTCGTGGACGTCCGGCGCCAGCCCCAGGATCGGCGCCATCACCCGGCCCACGGAGGCCGCGCTGCCGTTCATGTAGCGATCGAGGTCCTCGATCGACCGGATCCGCACCGGACCGCAGTCGATCCGCATGCTCTCCATGTAGACCGACAGATGCTCGAGAGGCAGGTCGTGGCGGCGACCGGCGTCGACGAGCGCCGCGAGGACCGGATGGGAAGAGCGGCCGGCCTCCAGACCGGTGCGCAGCGCGGCGTGCCAGGCGTCGAGTGCGGCCCGGCGCTGGGCCGCGTCGGTGGCCCGCCGGGGCCCGTCGACGATCTCGTCCGCACCCCGCAGGAAGCCGTAGAGCGCGTGCGTCGCGGGCCGTCGCTCGGCCGGAAGGCAGCGCGTCGCGAGGAAGAACGTGGGATCGTGACGACGCTGGAGCCGGCGGCAGCGGCCGTATGCTCTGCGCACGTCGTGCTCCGCTGGGGTCACGTTCTCGTCCACCTCTCTTCTTGCTACGTATACCGAACGTGTCCGGATCGGCCGACCTCCTCACCCGCGAGCTGATCTACGTCACCGGCAAGGGCGGGGTCGGCAAGACGACGGTCGCGGTCGCCCTCGGGATCCTCGGCGCGCGGGCCGGACGACGAACCGTCGTGTGCGAGGTCGGATCGCAGCATCGCATCCCGGCGCTGTTCGGGCGCCGCGCGGCCCCGGACGGCCGTGAGACCGAGATCGCCGACGGGCTGTGGTCGATCTCGATCGACCCGATGCGCGCCCTCGAGGAGTGGATCGGGCGCCAGATCGGCTCCCGGCCGACCCACATCCTCGCCCGGTCCAACGCGTTCCAGTACTTCGTCGCCGCCGCCCCGGGAGCCCGTGAGGTCGTCACGCTCACGAAGGCGTGGGAACTCGGTCGCTCCGAGCGGTGGGAGAAGAACGCCGAGCCGTTCGACACCGTCATCGTCGACGCTCCCGCCAGCGGCCACGGGGTCGGCATGCTCCGCAGCCCCGCCACGATCGCCGGGGTCGCCCGCGTGGGGCCGGTCGCCGGCCAGGCGAAGGCCGTCCAGGAGGTGCTCGTCGATCCCGCCCGCAGCGCCTACGTCGCCGTCGCGCTCCCCTCGGAGCTGCCGGTGACCGAGACGCTCGAGCTCGACGGGACGCTCGACGCCGCGCTGGGGCGGGGGCTCGACGCGATCGTCTGCAACGCGGTCCGCGCGCGGCGCTTCGACGGCGCCGACCTCGAATCGGTCGCGAGCGCCGACGGTGCCCTGCCCGCCCCCGTGCGGCGGGCGGTCATCGCCCACGCCGGGCGGGTCCGCGACGAGCAGTCGCAGTTGCGTCGCCTGCGCCGCGGGGCCGCCGTGGGTGTCTCCACGCTGCCGTTCGTCGGGGAGACGATCCTCGACGCCGCCTCGATCGGCACGCTCGCCGAGGGTCTCGCCCGCTGAACGCGGGGCCGCGGACGGCTCGCGGCGGACCGGCTACTCGATGCCGAGGCGGTCGAGCAGGCGCTCGTCGCCGCGCCAGCCGCGGCGGACGCGGACGGAGAGGTCGAGGTGCACCTGCATCCCGATCTCCCGCTGGAGCTCCTTGCGCGCCTTCGTCCCGATCGCCTTGATCATCTGGCCGCCGGCGCCGATGAGGATGCCCTTCTGCGACTCCGTCTCGACCCACATGAGCGCGCGGACGCGGACGAAGTCCTCACGCTCCTGGTCGATCTCCTCGATGACGACCTCGACGGCGTGCGGCACCTCCTGACGGGTGCGGCGCAGTACCTGCTCGCGCACGAGCTCGGCGAGGAGGACGTGCTCGGCCTGGTCGGAGGTCTCCTCGGCGGCGAAGAAGAACGGGCTCTCGGGGACGAGCCCCCGGAGATGCGCGACGAGCGCGTCGACGCCCTGCCCCTTCTGCGCGCTGATCGGGAAGATGTCGTCACCGATGTCGAGCTCCGCGGCCGCCTCGAGCGCGAGCACGGTGCGGGGCCGATCGAGCCGGTCGATCTTGTTGACGACGACGATCACGGGGATCGGGGCCGCGCGCAGCGTCGCGGCGATGAAGCGGTCGCCCGGGCCGACCCCCTCGACGGCGTTGAGCACGAGGAGCGCCGCGTCACTGTCCTTGAGCTCCTGTTCGACCCGGCGCTGCATCCGCTCGGTGAGCGCGTCACGAGGACGTTGGACGCCCGGGAGATCGACGAGGACGAGCTGGACGTCCTCGTGCGTCGCGACACCGCGAATCGCGCGCCGGGTGGTCTGCGGCTTGTCGGAGACGATCGCGACCTTGCGCCCGATCATCGCGTTGACGAGCGTGGACTTGCCGACGTTGGGCCGGCCCGCGAGCGCGATGAAGCCTGCCCGCGTCGGGGTCGTCCCGCCGGGCCGCGTCGGCTCGCCCGTGAGGTCCGGACCGCTCACCAGGTCAGGATCTCGGCCTGGACGGCGAGCATCTCGCCCTCGTCGGTCTCGTGGTCCATCCCGGTGAGGTGGAGCACGCCGTGGACGACCGCCTCGCGCAGGTCCTCCGTGTGCGCGGCGCAGATCACGACGTCGCCGAGCTCCCGCGGTCCGACGGGGGTCCCGTCCTCGTCGATCGGGAAGCTGAGGACGTCGGTCGGGCCCTCCTTGCCGCGGTGCTCGAGGTTGAGCTCGGCGATCCGCGCGGCGTCGACGAAGCTGATCGCGACGTGACCGTCGTCGATGTCCGCCGAGCCGGCCGCGAGACCGGCGAGCCGCTCGATCTCCGCGGCGGGCAGCTGGACGGCGAGCGCCTCACCGCCGATGACGTCGACCTCGAGCATGTCCTCGCTCCTCTCGCGCTGCGCCCGGGGTCGGACGGCTCAGGCGCGCTTGCGCTCGGCGGGCCGAAGCCCGGGGGCCTGGCGCTCCGCGTGCTCGGAGTACGCCTCGACGATCCGCTGGACGAGCCGGTGACGCACGACGTCCTCCCCGCCGAAGCGGATGAACTCCACGCCCTCGACCTCCGCGAGGATCTCCCCGACGACGACGAGACCCGACTGCTGGTCGCGCGGCAGGTCGACCTGCGTGATGTCGCCCGTGACGACCATGCGGGAGTTGAACCCCAGCCGCGTGAGGAACATCTTCATCTGCTCGGGCGTCGTGTTCTGCGCCTCGTCGAGGATGACGAAGGAGTCGTTGAGCGTCCGGCCGCGCATGAAGGCCAGCGGCGCGACCTCGATGACCCCGCGCTCCAGGTGGATGGCGACCTTCTCCGGGTCGATCATGTCGTGCAGCGCGTCGAAGAGCGGCCGCAGGTACGGGTCGATCTTCGCCATGAGATCGCCGGGGAGGAACCCGAGGCGCTCGCCCGCCTCGACCGCGGGACGGGTGAGGATGATGCGGCTCACCTCGCGGCGCGAGAGCGCGGCGGCGGCCGCCGCGACGGCGAGGAACGTCTTGCCGGTGCCGGCCGGCCCGACCCCGAAGGTGATCGTGTTCTCGCGGATCGAGTCGACGTAGCGCTTCTGGGTG
The DNA here is from genome assembly GCA_041603715.1 of Paraconexibacter sp. Classification (GTDB taxonomy): domain Bacteria; phylum Actinomycetota; class Thermoleophilia; order Solirubrobacterales; family Solirubrobacteraceae; genus Paraconexibacter. The sequence goes on from JBFIDS010000229.1 coordinate 3,640, forward strand.
ACGGTCTTCGGCGCGACCTTCTTCGCCCGGTTGCGCCAGACGACGTCCTCGAGGATCTGGGCCGGGGACTCGTGCTGCTCGAGCGCGCTGCCGATCGCGCGGATCGTGCCGGGCCCGATCTCGTGGCCCTGCTCGACGAGCTCGGAGACCTCCCGGATGACCGTCGCGGCCATCGCGACGGCCTCGGTCTCGCCGTCGAGCGTCACGAGGTTGCCCCTCAGGAAGACGTCGCAGTCGACATGCCCCTCGAGCGCCCGGAGGATCTGATCACCGCTGCCACTCAGCGCGGCGGCGACCTCGTTCGGCACTTCGAGCTGCCGTCTCACGTCTTCAGAACCTCCTGGACGATGCTGGATACGCGCTTCCCGTCGGCGCGGCCGGCGACCCGTGCCATCGCCGCCTTCATGACCTGCCCCATGTCCTTGGGCGACGTCGCGCCCACCTCGGCGACCGCGGCGACCGCGATCTCCCGGATCGCGTCGTTGTTCAGCTCCTCCGGGAGGTAGGCGTCGATGATCTTCGCCTCGGCCTCCTCCGCCTCGGCGAGCTCGGCGCGACCGCCGTCGCGGAACGCCGAAGCCGATTCGAGGCGACGCTTGCGCTCGCGCCGCAGGACGGCGACCTCGTCGGCGCCCCCGTCCTTCTCGGCCTTCTGGAGCTCGCTGAGCACCATCCGCAGCGTGCCGACGCGATCCTTCTCACCGGCCTTCATGGCGGTGACGAGATCCTGCTTGACGGTGTCTGCAACGGCCACTGACCCGATGATACGCGTCGGCCGGACGCGATCAGCCCGACGGGCCCGTCGCCGGGTCGGACTCGGGCTCCTGGACCTGCGGGGCGACGGGAGGCTCGAGGCCGGCAGGATGACCGAGGCGGCCGAGCTCGCTCGTGTCGCGCCCGAACAGCAGGCCGATGTTCCAGTCCAGGAGCAGCCGAAGGCGGCGCTTCATCCCCGGCATCGCGGCGAGGTGGTAGGTGCGGGCGAGCCACCAGGCGGGAAGCCCGCGCCACTTGATGCCCATGGTGCTCGCCACGGCCTGCGAGCGGCCCATGTCGACGAACACGCCGCGCGTCTTGTAGGTGAACGGGCGAATGCGGCCGTTGCCGATCGACGCCGCGACGTTGCGGGCGACACGGCGACCCTGGCGGATCGCGTGCTGCGCCGTGGGCGGGCACGGCTCGCCCTCGCGGGCGGGGTCCGGCACGCCCGCGGCGTCGCCGATCGCCCACACGCCCTCGACCCGTGGCACGCGCATGCAGGAGTCGACCTCGATGCGGCCTCCGGTGGTGAGCGGCAGCCCGAGGGACGCGACGACCGGAGCGGGCCTCACGCCGGCGGTCCACACGACCGTGCGGGTGCGGACGACCTCGCCGTCGGAGAGCCGGGCCGTGTCGGCGGTGACCTCCTCGAGCGTCGTGGAGGTGCGGATCTCGATGCCGCGGCCGCGCAGCTCCCCCTCGGCGAAGCGCGCGAGGTCGGGCCCGATCTCCGGCATGACGTGCTCCCGAGCCTCGACGAGGATCCAGCGGATCCCGTGGGTCCGGCAGCGCGGGTAGAGCTCGAGGACGTCCGCGGTGAAGTCCTGCAGTTCCGCGAGCCCCTCGAGTCCCGCGTAGCCGGCACCCACGAAGACGTAGCTCAGCCACGCCGAGCGCTCGGCGGGGTCCTCGGCCGTCTCGGCCGCCTCGAGCGTGCGGATGACGTGGTTGCGCAGGCGGATCGCGTCGGGCAGGTCCTTGAAGCCGACGGCGTGCTCCGCGAGGCCGGGGACCGGGAGCGTGCGGCTCACGGACCCCAGCGCGACGATGAGGTGGTCGTAGCGCAGGCGCTCCTCGTTGCCGGTCGCGGTCGTCACGTCGATCGTCTTCTGATCCGGATCGGCTCCGGTCACCGTGCCGAGGCGCAGGTCGATCGTCCGCAGCTCCTCCCGCAGCGGGACGACGACGTGCCGGGGCTCGAGCGTCCCGGCCGCCGCCCCCGGGAGCAGCGGCGTGTAGAGCATGAAGTTCTCGTTCGTGACGAGGCGGATCCGCGCGCTGTGGGGCGGCAGGACGCGCTCGAGCGTCCGGGCGGCCTCGAAGCCCCCGAATCCACCACCGGCGATGACGACGTCCCAGGCCATGGCGTCACGGTACCCGGGACAGCGTGCCTGAGACCAATGTCACAAGCGTGTCACGAGTCGTGGCGCGCCAGCGCTCCCTCGAAGGTGAATGTGGATTCACAGGGCTTGTGGGCCCACAGATCCACATCGAGCAGGTCGGAGTCCCGGGAGAATCGCCCCCAAGGCGGCCCGGCGCCGAGCGCCCCGGAGAATCGCCCCCAAG
>JBFIDS010000230.1:0-5959 GCA_041603715.1 Paraconexibacter sp.
CGCCGTCGCGACCATCGCCGCCGAGGTGGCCGGGTTCGACGTCGCGCGGATCGGGTCGATCCCCGCGGGCCTTCCGGCTCCCTCGCTGCCGTCCGTCGCGGCGTCGGACCTCCCCGGGCTCGTCACCGCGGCACTCGCCATCGCGGCGCTCGCGGGCATCGAGAGCCTCCTCTCGGCGAAGGTCGCCGACGGCATGTCCGACGCCGAGCCCCACGACCCCGACCGCGAGCTCGTCGGGCAGGGCGTCGCCAACGTCGCGGTGTCGTTCTTCGGAGGGATGCCCGCGACGGGGGCCATCGCCCGCACCGCCGTCAACGTCCGCGCCGGCGCGCGGACGCGGGGCGCCGCGGTCGTCCACGGTCTCGTGCTCACCGTCGTCGTCGTGGCGCTCGCCCCGCTGCTCGCGCGCGTGCCGCTCGCCGCTCTCGCCGGGGTCCTCATCCTCACCGCGGTGAGGATGGTGGAGTTCGGGACGGTCCGGCGGATCCTCGTGTCGACCAGGGAGGACGCGCTGCTGCTCACCGTCACCGCCGCGACCACCGTCGCGTTCGACCTCGTCACCGCGGTCGCGGTCGGGGTCGCGCTCGCCTCCCTCCAGGCGCTGCGCGCGATGGCCGAGGGCACGTCGTTCACCCGCGAGGAGCCGTCCGAGCCGACCGTCGACACCGACCTCGAGCATGCGCTCCTGCGCCGTCACGTCGTCACCTACCGGCTGGACGGGGCCCTCTTCTTCGGGGCGGCCCAGCGGTTCCTCATGGAACTCACCGAGGTCGCCGACGTCGAAGTCGTGATCCTGCGGCTCCGTGGCCTGCGGGTCCTCGACAGCACGGGGGCGCAGGCCCTCGGGGACCTCATCGCGCATCTCGAGAGCCGCGGCATCACCGTGCTCGTCGCCTGCGCGAGCGCCGAGCAGCGTCAGCTCATGGAACGGGTCGGCGCGCTCGGGCGCCTCGTACACGAGAAGCACATGCTCCCCACGTTCGAGGCCGCGCTCGCGCACGCCGGCGATCACCTGCGACGGCGCCCCGCCGCTCTCGGCGCCGCCTGAGCGCCCGCCGCTCGAGCGGATCCCTCCGGCGCCGATCTCCTGGGATATCCACCCCTTCACCCTCGAGGAGATCGGCGCGATGCTCGACCGCCTCGGGCTCGCGGCCGCCTCGGTGGCGTACACCACGCACCGCGGGCTGCCCGCGGACGTCGAGCCGCTCCTCGACGCCATCCTCGGGATGGGTGGCGAGCGTGACGAGAGCGCGGCCCGCCTCGCCGCCTACCAGGACCTCGTCGTCGCCGGTTGCGCCGGCTGAGAGACGCTCAGGTCGCCGGGAACTCGCCCGGCACGCGAGGACGCCGGCGGTCCCGGATCGTGCGCTGCTCACCCTCGGGTGGGCTGCTGTCCGCGTCGCGCCGCTCGCTCTTGCGCCGGTCGACGATCACCTGGACGTTGGGATCGTCCGCGTAGTAGGCCTCGAGCTTCTCCAGCAGCTCGTCGGCGAGCACCTCGGGGACCACGCAGTAGATCATGCGCCTGCGACCCTACGCGACGCCCGCGAGCGGGTGCAACTCGCCGCGCTCGTCCGCCGTCGCGTTCGCCTCGCGCTCGGCGTCGGCGAGCTCGTCGAGCTCCGACCCCCGTGCGATGACCCGGACACCGGCGGCCTCGTCGCCGAGGTCGATCTCATAGCGGTACCAGCTCAGGTCCCAGGCGACGACGATCGTCACGATGCTTCCCTCCGTCTCGGACGGGTGGGCGCTGACGATCGGCTCGCCGAGCGAGCGCGAGACACCCGCGACGGTGCGCGGATGATGGCTCACGTTGAAGACCTGGAGCGCGCGGGTCGTCTTCAGCACCGCGTTCGTCGGAACCGCATGCACTCCGCGCGGCTCGTGGAACGCCTCGGCGAACGCGTCGGAGGCCGCGGGCGGGGCCGGCTGGGGCACGAGCGCCTCCGGAGGGGCGAGATCGACGGGGTCGAGATCCTCGGCGGGCACCGGCCCCCAGTCCCCGGCCTCGCCGTCCCCCGCCCACCGCGCGTCCGGGGCCGGACGGGGCTCCTCGACGTCATTGCGGTCCCGGTCGGAACGCGCCGTGGCCTCACGGCCCTTGCGCAACCGGGTGAGGAGACCCCTCGCCGTCCCCTCGCGGGGGCTGCGGCCGAGCGCGGCGTCGAGGCCCTCCCGGATCCAGCCCTCGTGGACGGCGCGGGACGTGCACAGCTCGCAGACGCTGCGACGCGACCCGCCGTGCAGGAACACGTCCGAGCTCTCCCCTCGCAGGAGGGTGCGGCCGCAGACGTCGCAGGCGACGGACTGGTGGGCGGTGTTGATGGTGATGCGGTTCACGCGGCGACCGAGGGTAGCAGCGGGGGACCGGTCGCCCAGGATCGCGCGCCCCTCGCTGAACGCGCCGGCGGGGCCCCGCCGGCGCCGTCCCGGCCCGCTCAGACGCGGACCGCCTCACCCGCCTCGACCCGCCGCGCGATCTTCTCGGCGAGGTGGGACGGGAGCTCCTCGTGACCGGTGAAATCCATCGTGAAGTCGCCCCGGCCGCCCGTGATCGACCTCAGGTCGGGGGCGTAGCTGAGCATCTCGGCCATCGGGACCTCCGCCTTGATCTCGGTCATCCCGGCCCTCGGCTCCATCCCCTGGGGGCGGCCGCGACGGCTGTTGAGATCACCGATGACGTCGCCGACGCAATCCTCCGGCACGGTCACGCTCACGAGCATCATCGGCTCGAGGAGCACGCCGCGGGCCGCTGCGAGTGCCTCCCGCATCGCGATCTGACCCGCCGTGCGGAACGCCTGCTCGGAGGAGTCGACCTGGTGGTAGCTGCCGTCGACGAGCCGGACGCGCACGCCCCGCACCGGGAATCCGGCCACGGGCCCGTGGGCGAGGGCGTCACGGCACCCCTTCTCGACCGCCGGGATGAAGCCCGACGGGATGACGCCGCCCTTGATCGCGTCGACGAACTCGAACGGGTAGGAGGGATCGCCGGCCGGGATCGGCTCGATCTCGATGTGACAGTCCCCGAACTGCCCGCGACCGCCCGTCTGCTTCTTGTGGCGTCCGTGCGCCTTCGCCGAACCCCGGATCGACTCCTGGTAGGGGACGCTCGGCGGCTGCAGGACGACCTCGATGCCGAAGCGGGTCCGGAGCCGGTCGACGAGCACCTCGACGTGCATCTGCGACAGCCCCGCGACGATCTCCTCGCCCGTCTCGGGGTCACGGTGCAGGTCGATCGTCGGGTCCTCCTCCTGGAGGCGGCGCACGGCGATGGCCATCTTGTCCTCGTCGCCCTTGCTCGCGGCCGAGATCGCGAACGCCATCACCGGGGCCGGGAGGGAGATCCGGGGCATCGCCAGCGGGGTGTCGCGGCTCGCGAGCCAGTCACCGGCACGGGTCTCCTTGAGCTTCGCCACGGCGCCGATGTCGCCGGGCCCGAACGCGTCGGCGCTCCCCGTCTCCTTGCTGCTGAAGACGAGCAGCTGACCGATCCGCTCCCGCTGGTGGGCGCGCGTATTGAGGACCTGGGTGTCGTGCTCGAGAACCCCCTGGTAGACGCGGAGGAAGTTGATGCGGCCGGCGAACGGGTCCGCCTTCGTCTTGAAGACGTAGGCGAACAGCTCGGCGTCCTCGCGCGCCTCGAGGACGAGCCTCTCCCCCGACGCCTCGATCGCCATGCCGCCGTGCTTGACCGGCGACGGGAGGTCCTCGACGATCGCGGCGAGCAACCGGTCCGACCCGAGGTTGCGGGTCGCCACCGAGCACACCACGGGGAAGATGCCACCGTGGTTCGTGCCGTCCTTGAGGGCCTGGACGATCTCGTCGTGACCGATCTCCTCGCCTTCGAGGTACCGCTCCATGAGGACGTCGGAGACCTCGGCCACCTCGTCCATCAGCCGTTCGCGATAGTCCTGGGCGACGGTGAGCAGGTCGTCGGGGATCGGGATCTCGGTCGCCGACCCGCGGGCGACGTCATCGTAGGCGTACGCCGTCATGTCGACGAGGTCCACGACCCCGCGGATCCCGTGTTCCCGGCCGATCGGGATCTCGGTGGCGACCACGTGCGGCCCGAACGCCTCCTTGAGCTGGGCGAGCACCCGCTCGAAGTCCGCCCGCTCGCGGTCGAGCATCGTCACGCAGATCATGCGGGCGAGATCGAGCTCCGCGGCGCGCTCCCACAGGCGTCGCGTCGAGACCTCGACGCCGAGCACACCGCCCACGCAGAAGATCGCCGACTCGCACACGCGCAGCGAGCCCAGCGCGTCGGCGACGAAGCTCGGCTCCCCCGGGGTGTCGATGAGGTTGATCTTGCGGTCCTGCCAGGTGAACGACTGCAGCGAGGCGCTGATCGACATCCCCCGCGCCTGCTCGTCGGGGTCGACGTCCGACGCCGTCGTGCCGTCGACGACGCTTCCGAGGCGGCTGATCGCCCCCGCCTCGTAGAGCAGCGCCTCGGTCAGCGACGTCTTGCCGCTGCCGCGGTGGCCGACGACGGCGACGTTGCGGATGCGGTCCGCGACGTGGTGCATGAGGCTGCTCCTCTCCTCGACGGGGGCTCCCGCGAGCCTAGTGCGCACGCGGGGCTCGTCGCAAACGACACTTGTCGAGAGCGCGATTGCGGACGGGCCGCCGAGGGTGTCGGCGCCCGTCAGTCGAGCTGGTCGGCCGTGAGGCGCGACCGCAGGCGGAGGACCGCCTTGGTGTGAAGCTGGCTGATCCGCGACTCCGTGACCCCGAGGACCTCGCCGATCTCGCGGAGCGTGAGGTTCTCGTAGTAGTAGAGCGCGACGACGAGCTTCTCGCGTTCCGGTAGCCGTGCGATCGCGTCGGCGACGCGGTCCTTCAGATCCGTCGCGTCCATCGCGGCCGCGGGATCGTCGGCGTTCGGATCCTCGATCGTGTCGAGGAGCGAGACCTTGTCCCCGCTGGCGTCGGACACCGTCCACAGCTCGTCGAGCGCCGCGATCGTCGAGTTGGAGATCTGCAGGAGGTGGTCCTGGAACTCGCCGACGGTGATCTTCAGCTCGTCGGCCATCTCCTCGTCGGTCGGCGCGCGCTGGAGCTTGTTCTCGAGCTTCATGTTCGCGCGCTCGAACTCGCGGGCGCGGGCGCGGACGGACCGCGGCACCCAGTCCAGCGAGCGCAGCTCGTCGATGATCGCGCCCTTGATGCGCGTGATCGCGTAGGTCTCGAACTTGATCTCACGAGAGAGGTCGAAACGCTCGATCGCGCTGATGAGCCCGACGAGCCCATAGGAGATGAGGTCGGCCTCGTCCACGTGTGCGGGGAGGCCCGAGGCCATCCGGCCGCTGACGTACTTCACGAGCGGGGCGTAGGCGACGACGAGCCGTTCCCGGGCACGTTCGTCCCCGGTCTGCTTGTACTTCCGCCATAGATCCTTCAGCTCGATCGCCTTGACGTTCGTCTCCACCGCTCCCTCGCAATGCTCGTGTCAGGCTCGCGGATGGGCTCTCGCGTACGCCGTCTTGAGGCGCGCTGACTCTACCCGAGTGTAGATCTGGGTCGTGCTGATGCTCGCATGCCCGAGCATTTCCTGGATCGCGCGCAGGTCTGCGCCGCCGTCGAGAAGGTGGGTCGCGAACGAGTGGCGCAGCGCGTGCGGGTGCACGCCGCCCTGGATCGCGGCCTGCCGCGTCCACACCTGGAGGCGCCGTCGGACGTCGCTCGTCGAGAGCCTGCGCCCCGTCTTGGACACGAAGAGCGCCGGCTGACCGGCGGGCTCCCGCACGAGCAGTGGACGCCCGCGCTCGACGTAGCGGGCGACGGCGCGCAGCGCGCCCTCCCCCGCGGGGACGAGCCGCGTCTTCGCGCCCTTGCCCTCGACACGCACCGTCTCGGCGTCGTGGTCGATGCTCGTGAGGTCGAGGCTCACGATCTCCTCGGCCCGCAGCCCGCTCGCGTAGGCGAGCTCGAACATCGCGCGGTCGCGGACCTCGAG
>JBFIDS010000231.1:0-5930 GCA_041603715.1 Paraconexibacter sp.
CCGACCGCGCCGCGGAGATCATCTCGGCCGGGGCCGAGCCGCTGCGCGAGCTGATCGGCGCCCTGCACTCGAAGCTCCTCCTCAGGGAGCTCGCGCGCCAGCGCGGGACCCGCGGGGCCGGCTGAACCGGCCCCGGGCCTCAGCCGGGCCGCGGGGACGCCGTGCGCTTGGCGCGGTACATCGCGGCATCCGCCTCGGCGAGCAGGACGTCGGACGGCGCGACGGTGGCGCCGGAGAAGGTCGTCGCCCCGATGCTCGCGCTCAGCGCCCGGCCGGCGACGTTGAGCCCGGCGACGGCCGCCCCGAGCTCGCCCGCGACACGGCGCGCGGCGTTCGCGTCGGTGAGCGGGAGGACGACCGCGAACTCGTCGCCCCCGATGCGCGCGACGGTGTCCGTCGGCCGAACGGCGTCCCTCAGCGCGGCGCCAACGGACCGGATCGCGTCGTCGCCCGCCGCATGGCCGCAGGCGTCGTTGATCGCCTTGAGCCCGTCGAGATCGATGACGATGAGCGCTCCGTCCAGCCCCGCCTGCGACCCGAGGCGCCGCGCGATCTCCAGCTCGCGCTGGAGCCGGCGGCGGTTCGGCAGTCCCGTGAGCGGGTCCTCCTCGGCGAGGCGGCGCAGCTGGCTCTCGAGGCGGCGGCGCGTGGTGACGTCCTGGAACTGGCCGAGCCACGAGAGCGGACGACCGCCCTCGTCGCGGAGGAACGACAGGTTCGCGACCACCCACACCACGGACCCATCCGGCTTCAGGAAGCGCTTCTCGGTCTGCCACGAGCTGATCTCGCCCGCGAGGATGCGGGCGGCGGCGGCGAGGTCGCTGTCGCGGTCGTCCGGGTGCGTGAGCTCTTGGTCGCGCCGTCCGACGAGGTCCTCCGCCGGGCGCCCGAGGATCTCCGCGAGGGCGGGGTTGGCGCGCAGGTAGCGGCCGTGGGTGTCGAAGAACGCCATGCCGATCGGGGCGAGCTCGAACGCGAGGTCGAGCAGCGGGCGGGTCCGCTCGAGGAGGACGTCGTCGCACTCGGCGCGGAGGGTCGCGATCGCGGCCGTGTCGCTCGCCGACCCCACGCTCACGCGGACCGGGACCGGCGTGCCGTCGAGGCGCATCGCGGTCGCGGGCCGGTCGCACATCCGCACGCCGGGTGCGATCGGGCCGGCGTCGGGGAGGACGAGGAGCTTCGACACCGGCTTCCCGATCGCTCGCCCGCCGAGCAGTTCACGGGCGAGATCGTTCTCGCCGCCGACGACGCCCGTCGCGCCGATGACGAGGGCAGGGTCGGGGACGCGCTCGACGAGGTCGGGGGCCGAGGGCGGCGCTGCTCCGCGGATGTCGACGAACGCGCGCACCTCTTCCCGGGAACATCGGCAGGACGGGCCGGGGCTTGACCCGGACCGCCGTCCCGGGCGGGGGAGCGCCGGCGCGGCCGTCCTGCGCCGCGCCGGCACTGCCCCGTCGGTCGGGTGTCAGTCGGCCGTCTCGACCCGCGTGGAGCCCGCGAGCCTGATCGCGACGACGGAGGAGTCGGCGGCGCGCCAGCGGTAGTGGTCGGCGCCGCAGGTGAGCACCGCGTCGGCCGCCGTGCCGATCGTTCGCGTCATCTGCATGTTGAGCGTGTGCGGGTGCGAGGACGTCGGGGTGACCGTCGCGCCGCGCGCCTTGTCGACGTCGCCGCCGACCTCGAGGGTGCACTCGGCCGTCGCGGTCTTGTTCTCCCGCAGGAGCTCACCGAGACCGATGTCTCCCGGGAAGGACTCGATCGTCGTCTTCGCCATGATGATGTAGGTCCCGGGCTGCAGGGCCTTCACCGAGGCGATGCGCGCCGTCCCCGGGGCGACGTTGTCGGGCCCGCTGCGCCGGACCGCCTCGGAGGCGGTGAGGCCTGCGGGCGCGGCTCCGCCGAGTTGGCGGCGCACCGACGACGAGAGCTTGCTCGGCGTGACGGTCCCGTTGCGGATCTTCGCGCCGGAGATCGTCCCGTTGGCGATCTTCAGGCCGGTCACCGTCCGGTTGGCGAGGTCGGAACCCCGAAGGGCGCCGTTCTTGACCTGTGAGCTGTTGCTGATGACGACCGAGGCCGCGGTGGCGGTCCCTGCGGTCGCGACGACGAGCGACGTGATCGCGACGATCATCGACGGACTCGGGCGCGAGATCCTCATTGTGTTTCCCCTGTCTGGCTCTGCTCGGACGTGACGAGTCGCCGCCGGTGGCGCGGCCGCGCTCGTCCCTTGGCGCACACCCTACCCCCGCGCCGTCGCGATTTCGCGGGTTCTCGCGGCGACCGGCAGGGGCCCTCGACGCACCGGATTGGCACGCGAAGCGTCACCAGCGCGCGTGGTGGCGCTCCATCACGCCGAACCCCGCGGCGAGGGTTCGTCCCCCGGGCAGCGAGCCCGTGAAGGTGCCGAACGGCTGGCGGTAGACGCTGCGGACCGGCCCCACACGGTCGTCCCGGGCGCGCTCGGACTCGGCGTGGAACGCGAGCGCTGACCCGTCCGCGAACGTCACTGCGCCGAGGTCCGGGGCGAACGTCACGGGGGCGACCTCGCCCGCCCTCCCGTCCACCCACACGGTGCGCTCCGACCCCTCGGGGGCGTCGTGCACGCCGGTGACGAGGTTCCACGTCAGCGGCGTGCCGTCGGCCGTCGCGCCGACCCCGGCCGACCACTCCCAGTCGGTCACCCGCGCGTGGTAGCCGGCCGAGTCGTCGATGAGCCCGCGCGCGTCCACCCGCCGCACGCGGCCGTCGACCGTCACGGTGCCGGACACGGCGGCGCACCGCTTGCTCGTCCAGATGTACGAGGCGCCGTGGGGAGAGACGACCTCGACCTCGTCGCCGTCGGGGCGCACGCGCAGGTCGATCTGCACCGCGCGTTCACGGACCGACACGCCCCCGTCCGGGAGGCGCACGCGGCCGGGCCCCATCCGCGTGCGCTCGAGCAGGCGGCCCGCCTCGCGGTCCCAGATCGCCCAGAACCCCTGCGGGAGCCCGCCGATCGAGACGCGTCCGACGCAGATCATGAGGTCCGGGGAGTAGATTCCGACGTAGCGCCAGCGCTTGAGCGGGCGGCCGTCGCGGACGAGCGGCATGCGCCGGGGACCGCCGGGCAGCGGGACGTGGGTCGGACGGGCCGGGTCGAGCGCACGCCCGGGACCGCGATGGGGCAGGGTGCCGGTCACCGGGCTATTCTTGCGGTCCGGCGATTGACTCGTCAGTCAACGCCGGGATCAGGTGTCATGCGCGCGGCCGCGATCCAGCTCACGAGCACGACCGACGTCGCAGCGAACCTCGCTGCGGCGGACCGTGCGGTGCGCGCCGCCGCCACCGACGGCGCCTCGCTCGTCGTGCTGCCGGAGAAGTGGACCGCCTACGGCCGTCCCGAGGACGTCGCCGCGTGCGCGCAGCCGCTCGACGGGCCCGCGATCGCTTGGGCGAGGGACATCGCGCGCGAGCTCCGGCTCGACCTCGTCGCGGGCTCGATCGCCGAGGCCCCGGCCGTCCCGGGCGGCCGGACCCGCAACACGTCGGTGCATGTCGGTCCCGACGGGGACCTCCGCGCGGTCTACCGCAAGGTCCACCTCTTCGACGTCGAGGTCGGCGGCACGACGTACGCCGAGAGCGCGTTCGACGAGCCCGGCGACGCGCTCGTCCTCAGCGCGACGGCCGACGGCGTCGGTCTCGGGATGAGCGTCTGCTACGACCTCCGCTTCCCCGAGATGTACCGCGAGCTCGCCGTCGCGGGCGCACGGATCCTCGTCGTGCCCGCGGCCTTCACCCTCGCGACGACGCGCGAGCACTGGACGGTGCTCCTGCGCGCCCGCGCGATCGAGAACGCGTGCGTCGTCGTCGCCGCCAACCAGATCGGCGACCACGGTGGCGGGGTGCGGACCGGCGGGCGCTCGGCGATCGTCGATCCCGCCGGTGTCGTCGTCGCGTGCGCGGCGGACGGCTCCACGCACGTCTGCGCCGAGATCGACCTCGAGGCGCTCGACGACGTGCGCGCCCGGATGCCGGTCCTCGACCACCGCCGCCCGGACGCCTACCGCGTCCGGCGGGGTCCCGACACGCTCACGACGGAGGTGCCGTGATGGCGACCGCCAAGGCGACCGCGGCCGAGAAGCGCCGCATCATTCTCGACGCCGCGGTGCGGGTCTTCGCCCGTCAGGGGTTCCACACGTGTCGCGTGAGCGACATCGCCGACGAGGCGGGGGTCGCCTACGGGCTCGTCTACCACTACTTCCGCAGCAAGGACGAGGTGCTCAGCACGCTGTTCGTCGAGCGGTGGAGCGTGATGACCGCGCTCATCGAGGAGGTCGACCAGCGTCCGATCCCGGCGCGGGAGAAGCTCGGCGCGGTCGCCTCGTTCATCGTCGACAGCTATCAGCACGACCCCGAGCTGATGAAGGTCATCATCGTCGAGGTGACGCGCGCGGCGAACTCGTTCGGCCAGACGCACCTCGACGAGATCAGCGGAGCCTACGCGCGGATCGCGACGATCGTGGAGCACGGCCAGCGGGATGGGGAGTTCCGCCCCGACGTCTCCCCGGGCTTCGCGGCGATGGCGTTCTACGGGGCGATCGAGCAGGTCCTCACGAGCTGGATCTTCGACCTCCTCCCGTTCGGGCCTGCGGAGGCGGAGGAGGCCAAGACGATGGTGGTCGACACGATCTGCGGAGGCCTCGACCCCCGGTAGCACGGTCCCGGTCGCCGCCGGGACCTACGGGCGCCAGGCCCAGAGCGTCCCGACCCCGAGCGGCGCCGGCCCGCCCGGCCGCGTCTCGAACCCCGCCGCCGCGAGCAGTTCCTGCGCCATGGCCCGCGGGTCCCGGGTGGGGCAGAGGCGGCCGTGGTGCTCGAGGACGATCGCATGGACGGACGCCGTCCGCAGGCGCGGGTCGGCGAGGATCACCCACTCGCCGCCCTCGATGTCGATCTTCGCGAGGTCGGCGTCGTCGAGGAGGGCGAGGGCGTCGGTCGCGGGGACCTCGATGCTGCGCGCGAGCTCGCTCGCGTGCGCTTCGTGGGACTCCGAACCCTCGCCGGCGACGAAGCGGAGGGGCGTGTCCGTCGTCGAGGCGGCGACGGGGAGGACGCGCCACGTCCCTGCGCCTGCGTTGAGCTCGGCGCAACGGCGCAGGACCGCGAGGTTCCCGGGGTCGGGCTCGACCGCCGTGATCCGCGCACCGGGCCACCGGGAGACGGTGTCGGCACCGAACAGCCCGACGTTCGCGCCGAGGTCGAGCACGCGGGGTGGGGCGGTGAGGGCCTCCAGGTGAGCGGCGACCTCCGGCGGAGCGGCGTAGACGTGCGCGCAGAAGATCTCGTCGAACATCCGGATGTCGCTCGTCCCGTGGCGGAGCACGACCCGGGCGGTCCCCGCACGCAGGGTGTACTCGGCGGGGACGTCGGCGCGGGCCGCCCGCTCGGCCCGCAGGAAGCGGACGGGGTCGGTGAGCCTCGCGGCCCGGGTCACGGCGCGTCCTGCCTCCGACCGGCGCAGGCGGGTGCTCACGCGCCGCCGGGCGGCAGAGGGGTTGGGGAGGGCTCGGGCCACCGCCGCAGGATGCCACTCGCCCGCATCGCGGCGCGGCTCGGAGGGCTGGCCGGGGGCTGCTCGGCCGGTCCTGCACGATCGATCCCCGGTCCAGCGGCGGGCTCGCGTAGGATCACCGCGATGGAGAACGAGCTTGTCAAGCGTCTCGCCTGGTCCGGCATCCTCGCCGGCGTCGGCGCCCTCGCCAGCATTGCCGCCCACCGGGTCGCCACGATGATCTACGTGCGCGCCTTCGGGGAAGACCCGCCGGAGTGACGATGACCGACGACCCCAAGAAGCCCGACACCGACGAGGAGTGGATCCCCGTGGATCCTCCCTCCGACATCCCGGAGCCCCCGACGACGGACGTCGCGGCAGCGGAGCCCGCGCCCGCCCC
>JBFIDS010000232.1:0-5911 GCA_041603715.1 Paraconexibacter sp.
ACGCTCACGACCGCGACGCCGGTGCTGAGGCGCACTCCGGATCTCGCGACCCGCCTGCGCGCCACCCTCTCCGCCCTCGGCACGCTCGCCGCCGACCCCGCAGCCCCGACGGCGGTGCGCACCCTGACGACGACCGTGCGCAGCGTCGGGCGGACGGCCGACACCCTGCTGCCGGCCCAGCTCACCTGCAACGTGCTCGGCATCTCGGTGCGCAACCTCGCGAGCGTCGTCTCGACGGGCACCGCCGACGGCCCGACGCTCCTCGCGATGGTCGTCCTCGAGCCGAACCAGATCTTCCAGCGCGGGACCCCGGCGCCGAACCTCCACGCGAACCCCGCGCCGGTCAACGACGCGACCGAATGCGAGACCGGAAACGAGCCGTTCCTCCCGGGCCAGCGGATCGGGAACCCGGAGGGCCTGCAGCCCGCCCGCACCGAGCTCACTGCGCCTCCCGGCGCCGCCACCGCCCGTGCCCGGCGCGCGGGCCTCCTCGCGGGGGCCGGACGATGAAGCGCGTGCGCGCCGCCCGCGGCCGGCCCACCCTGTCGACGAAGGCCGTCGGCGTCATCGGCGTCATCGTGTTCCTCGCGGCCGTGTACGCCGGGTTCACGAAGAAGGTGCCGTTCGTCGAGGGCTACCGCGTCACCGCGGTCGTCCAGTCCTCCAACCAGCTGCGCGGCGGCTCGCCGGTGCGCATCGCCGGCGTCGACGTCGGCAAGGTCGTCGGGCTCGAGCACGGACCGGGCACGACCGCGCTCGTCACGCTCGAGCTCGCCGACAGGGCGCGCCCGATCCACACCGACGCCGAGATCCGTATCCGCCCGCGGCTGTTCCTCGAGGGCGGCTTCTACGTGGACATGCGGCCCGGCAGCCCGAGCGCGCCCGAGCTCGAGGACGGCGGCACGATCCCGCTCGGGCAGACGGCGATCCCCGTCCAGTTCGACCAGGTCCTCACGAGCGCGCTCCCACGCCCGGCCCGTGACTCCTTCACGCGCATCCTCGACGAGCTCGGGACCGCGTTCGACGACGGCGGCGCCCAGCAGCTCGGGCTGGCGCAGAAGATGGCGATCCCGGCCCTGCGCGACATCGCGATCGTCGGTGAGGCGGCCCGGGGCGAGCGGACGCACGACGTCTCCAACACCGTCCGGTCGACGGCGCGCATCACCCGGACGCTCGCGGCCAACGACGCCGCGCTCGGCGATCTCGTCACCGGCATGGCGCGGACGACAGCGGCCCTCGCCGCCGAACAGGGCTCCCTGCGCGCGAGCATCCGCGGCCTCGACGACGTGCTGCGCGAGACCCCGGCCGCCCTCACCGCGATCGACCGCGGCCTGCCGCCGGTCAAGGGCCTCGCCCGCGACCTGCGTCCCGGCCTGCGGATCGCCCCGCCGGTCCTCCGCGGCGCCGTCGGGCTCGTCGATCAACTCGAGCTTGCGACCCGTCCCGCCGAGCTGCCGCGGCTCGTGTCCCGCCTCGACGCACCGATCCGCACGCTCCCGCAGCTCTCGCAGCGCCTCACGACGCTGTTCCCGCTCGTGGACCCCGTCACCGACTGCGTCCGCGACCGGGCTCTTCCGGTCCTCAACGCGAAGCTCGACGACGGCCGCCTCTCCACCGGCCGCGAGGTCTGGAAGGAGCTCGCGTCGGGGACCGTCGGGCTCAACAGCGCCGCCCAGAACTTCGACGCCAACGGTGGCGTCGTTCGGTACCTGTTCGCGCTCGGCGAAGGGTCCCTCAACCTCGGGCTCATCCCCGGTCTGGGGAACATCTTCGCGGCGGCCGACGAGCCGATCGCGGGGGTCAGGCCGCAATGGCCCGGCAAGGCCGCGAAGCCGCCGTTCCGTCCCGACGCTCCGTGCCGCGAGCAGGCCGCGCCGAACCTCGACGCGGATTCCGCGCCGAGCGTCGCGCGCTTCCGCAAGGGCGGCGTCCGCAAGGGCGGCGTCATGAACCGCACCGAGGCGACCCGCGCGCTCACGCGCGCCGCGAAGGACGGTCGCTGATGCTGAGGCGCCAGCTCGAGCGCTACGGGCGCTGGCTCATCGCGCTCGGCTTCCTCGTCGCGGTCGCGACCGTGTGCGCGGGGTACATCCTCGTCAACCAGCGCCTCGCCAACCCCTTCGAGGACACCTACGCCGTCAAGGTCGAGATGGCCCAGACGCCCGGCCTGAACCCCGGGCTCGGTCAGCCCGCGAACGTCGCCGGCGTCCAGGTGGGAACGATCACAGGGGTGGAGCTGAAGAACGGTCGCGCCGTCGTCGAGCTCGACATCAAGCGCGACAAGCTCCCCCGCGTCTGGGACAACGCGTTCGCGACTCTCGTCCCGAACTCCCCGCTCAAGGACCTCCAGATGGAGATCCGGCCCGGCGGGCCCCCCGCCCGGGAGCTGCCCGAAGGCGGCACGATCCGCATCGCGCGGACCTCGCCGCCCATCGACAGCGACGAGCTCACCAACGCGCTCGATGCCGACACCCGTCTCTTCTTCCAGACGCTCGTCTCGGGGGTCGACGCCGGACTCGAGGGCCGCGGCAAGGACCTCCAGGAGCTCTTCAAGAGCCTCGGTCCGACGACCGAGGACCTCGCGACCGTGACGGGTGCGCTCGCCGACCGCCGCCGTCAGCTCCGTCGTCTCGTCGCGAACCTCGCGGTCCTCACGCGGGAGGTCGGGCGCCGCGATGGCGAGCTCGCGCGTGTCGTGACCGCGGGCAACCAGACCGTCCAGGCGCTCGCCGCCGAGGAGCGCGCGCTGCGCGCCTCGGTCCGCAAGCTCCCCGGCACGCTGCAGACCGCCCGTCGCGCCCTCGACGAGGTGACGGACTTCTCGAACGAGCTCGGCCCGGCCGCGACGCGCCTGCGGCGCACGGCGCGTGCGGCGACGCCGGCGCTCCGCGCCGCCGGTCCCCTCGTGACGGAGGCCACGCCGATCCTGCGCACGAAGGTCCGCCCGCTCGTGCGTGAGCTCCAGCCGATCGCGCGCGACCTCGGTCCGACGACGCGCGACCTCAACGCCGTCACCCCCGCGCTCACGACCGCGTTCAACGTCCTCAACTACGTCGTGAACGAGGCGGCGTACAACCCGCCGGGCCCGGAGGAGGGCTACCTCTTCTGGCTCGCGTGGTTCTCGCACAACGCTGCGTCGTTCCTCTCGCAGGAGGACGCCCACGGCGCCGCCTGGCGCGGTCTCGCCGCGTTCAGCTGCGAGAACCTCTCGCAGTCCCCCAACCTCGGACCGATCGTGCAGGGCGTCCTCGGCGCGCTGCCGGAGTGCTGATCGTATGGGTACCCGTCCTCCCGCCCGCTCCCAGGTCGCCATCGCGGTGCTCTTCGCGCTGTCCGTCTTCGGGTTCACGCTCTTCGTGTGGAAGAGCTTCGGCGGCTCGGTGCCGCTCGAGGCGAAGGGGTACGAGGTGCGCATGCTCTTCGCCCGCGACGCGTCGAACCTCGTCTCCAACACCGAGGTGCGGATCGCCGGGGTGAGGGTCGGGCGCGTCGTGAAGATCGAGCCGCGCGGTCCGCGCATCGAGGCGACCGTCCAGCTCGAGCCGCGCTACGTCCCGCTCCCGCGCGATGCGAGGGCGATCGTGCGGACGAAGACGCTGCTCGGCGAGACGTTCATCGAGCTGACCCCGGGCACGAAGGGCGGGCCGGTCGTCGAGGACGGGGGCGCCCTCGCGAGGGAGAACATCCAGGCCGCGCAGGGCCTGGACGAGGTGCTCGGGGCCTTCGACGCCGAGACGAGGGCCTCGTTGAAGGGCATGCTCGATGACCTCGCGGTCGCCCTCGACGACCGCGGGACCGATCTCAACTCGACGCTCGGCAACGCGGGCCCGGCCGTCGCCGACCTGCGCCGGACCCTCACCGTGCTCGACGCCGAGCGCCCGGCGCTCGAGGCGCTCATCCGGGACAGCTCCACGGCCCTCGAGGCGATCTCGTCGCGCGAGAGCGACCTGCAGAGCCTCGTCACCGCCGGCGACGACCTCCTCGGGGCGACCGCGCAGCGCAACGCGGAGCTCACCGAGACGGTCCGCGCGCTGCCCTCGTTCCTGCGGGAGATGCGCACGTTCGTGACCGAGGTCGAGGACGTCGCCGGCGACGCGGCACCGACACTGCGCACGCTGCGCCCGGTCGCCCCGCTCGTGCGCCCGGCCCTCGACGAGGCCTCCCGGCTGGCCCCGGCGCTGAGCACGACGTTCCGCCGCCTGGACCCCGTCATCACCTCGGCGCGCAAGGGCCTGCCGGCGGTCACGTCCGTCGTCAAGGAGGCGCGGCCGCTCCTGCGCGCGCTCGTGCCCGCGGGGGCCGATCTCGTGCCCGTGCTCCAGATGCTCGAGGCCTACCGGCAGGACTCCGTCGACGCCGCGGCGAACGTCGCCGCGGCGACGAACGCCTCCGTCACCGGGCCCGACGGGCAGGAGCGGCGCTACCTGCGCGTGCTGCCGCCGATCTGGTCGGAGGGCATGCTCGGCTTCGACCACCGCGAGCCGTCCAACCGCTACAACCCCTACCCGGCCCCGGGAGGGATGGCGAAGCTCGTGCAGGGCGGCCTCGAGGCCTTCGACTGCCGCAATACCGAGAACTCGAGTGCGACCATCGTGCTCGGGACCGCACCACCGTGCGTGCGTCAGGAACCGTGGGAATTCCAGGGCGACAAGCGCTCCTTCCCCCAGGTCGAGCGCTTCGCCCCGGAGGGGTGAGCGGTCCGGAGCGGCGGTCCCGGCCCGGCGCAAGGCGGGCCCTCAGGCGGACTCGGCGCGCTCCTTGAGGTTCTTGAGCGTCCCGTCGAAGACGTGGGCGGTGACGCGGTCGACGACCGGTCCGCGGAGGAGCAGGCTCAGCCCGCGACCGGGGTCGACGCCGACCTCCATCCGCACCTCGCAGCTCGCGGGGCCGTGCTCGTGCACCGTGAACGTCGTGACGACCGACTTCACGTCGCCCCCCGGGCGTGATGCGAACCGCATCGACCGCGGATCGTCGCCGTAGGCGTAGTCGAGCTCGAGGGCGACCGTGCGCACCTTCGCGTCGAGGACCACCCGCGACGAGGCGGGGCGCCCGTGGGCATCCCGTTCGAGGACCTCGACCTCCGAAGCGATCGGGTTCCACTCGGGGAACGTCTCGGCGTCGACGATCATGGCGTGGACGTGGGCGGCGTGTGCCTCGATGTGGATGCTGCGGTCGCCCTCGATCACGAGCCCGCCTCCCGGGGGTCCGTGAGGTGGGGACGCGTGGACGCCCAGGCCGCGGCGAACTCGGCGAAGCGGTCGGGATCGAGGACCGGGGCGGGCGCGTCCTGCTCGGTCACAGCGGCCGGTGACCGCCCTCGCTGTCGGCCTCGCCGTAGCGGTCGGGGGACAGCGCCGCCTCCTCCTCGTCGGCCTTGCCCGCGTGGTGCATGATCGGGGCGGTCGTGTGGGAGTCGCCGTGGGAGGCGTGTTCGACGAGAAGGGCCTCGGCGAGCTCGAAACCCTCCGCCTCGCCCCCGCCCGCCTCGTCGACGGGGATCCGAGCGTCAGCGCGCCGCCGGGCGAGCGCGTCGGACACGTCGGCGTTCGGATGCTCGGTCATGGGTGCAGTCAACCGTGCCAGGACGCCTGACGCAAGCACCCACCCGCCGCGACGTCCGCGACAATGACCCCGTGGACCGACGTCCGTCCGTCCGGCGCATCGTCGCCCTCCTCGTTCTCGTGGAGCTCGTGCTCCTCGTCGTGGACCTCGCGGTCGACTCGATCGCGATCGCCGCCGCGTTCGCCCTTCCGGTCGGCGTGATGGCGCTCTTCGCGGGTCCGCGGGCCACCGCCGGGTTCGGTCTCGGTGCCGTGCTCCTCGCCGTCGTCGTGGGGCTCGCGACCGGCAGCGGCATGGACACGCGCGACGCGGTCCGGGTCGTGATCGTCGCCGGTGTCGCCGCCGTCGC
>JBFIDS010000233.1:0-5898 GCA_041603715.1 Paraconexibacter sp.
ATCGAGCGCGCGGTGCCGGCGATGATCTTCGCCGCCGCGTCGACGTCGTTCGCATTGAGATCCTGGAGCTTCTTCTCGGCGATCTCGCGCACCTGCGCCTCGGTGAGCTTGCCGACCTTGTCGCGGTGGGGCTCCGCGGAGCCCTTCGCGAGGCCCGCGGCCTGCTTGATGAGGATCGCGGCGGGCGGCGTCTTCGTCACGAACGTGAACGAGCGGTCCTCGTACACGGTGATGACGACCGGGATGATCGTGCCGGTGTCCTGCTGCGTCTGGGCGTTGAACGCCTTGCAGAACTCCATGATGTTGATGCCGTGCTGACCGAGGGCCGGGCCGACCGGCGGCGCCGGGCTCGCCTGGCCGCCGACGGCCTGCAGCTTGATCTGGGTGAGGACCTTCTTGGCCATGCCTACTTCCTTTCGCCTGCCACATCGCCGCAGTACCGCGGCGGGAGTGGTCGTCTCGGCTGTCGCGCGGAGGCCCGGTCGGGCACCGCGTCACGCGATGGTACGGGGTCTCAGATCTTCTTGACCTGGTCGAAGCCGACCTCGACCGGCGTCTCACGGCCGAAGATCGAGACGAGCACCTTGAGCTTGGCCGCGTCCTGATTGATCTCGGAGATCTCGCCGGAGAAGTCCGACAGCGGGCCGGAGATGACCTTGACCGACTCGCCGATCGCGAACTGCGCCTTCGTCGCGACCTTCTGGGCGACCTCGCGCTTGAGCAGGCGGTCGACCTCGGGCTGGGTGAGCGGCACGGGCTCGTTGGATGCGCCCACGAAGCCGGTGACGCCCGGCGTGCCCTTGACGAGCTGCCAGGAGTCCTCGTTGAGCTCCATGTTCACGAGCACGTAGCCCGGCATGGTGCGCTGCTCCTTCGTCTTCTTCTCGCCGTCCTTCATCTCCGACACCGTCTCGGTGGGGACGACGATGTTGCGGACGAAGCGCTTCTGACCGAGCGAGACCGAGCGGTGCTCGAGGTTCTGCTTCACCTTGTTCTCGTGCCCGGAATATGTGTTGACGACGTACCAGCGGAACATGACGGGGTCCTGGACTTAGAGAATGATGTCGACGACGCGCTCGGCGACGAGGTCGGCGAGGCCGAGGTAGGCGCCGGCGACGACGACGAAGCCGAGGACGACCGCGGTGCCCTGGGCGACCTGGTTGCGGTTCGGCCACTGGACGCGCTGCAGCTCGGCCCACGACGCCTTGAGGAAGCGCCCGAACCGTGCGGGTCCGCGTGGTGTCCTCTCGCCGGGGAGTCCCTGCTCGCGCGGAGTCCCGCTCGGCGGCGCCGAGCTGAGGGCCTCCTCTTCGAGGCCGGAGTCGTCAGGGGTGTCGTCGCCGCGCTCCACGAGCGTCCGCTGCTAGCGGGTCTCCTTGTGAGCGGTGTGCGTGCGGCACCACTTGCAGTACTTGCGCAGGCCGATGCGATCCGGGTTGTTGCGCTTGGACTTGTTGGTCTGATAGTTGCGCCGCTTGCAGTCCTCGCAGGCGAGGGTCACAGCGATACGCACGTCTCCGCGGGCCATGTGGCGTTCCCCAGAGTCAAAAGAAGGACGTTGCTCGAGACAGGCTTCCGGGCGAAAGAAAGACCCGCCCGGGAGCGAGTCGCCGTGGGAGAATAGCGCGGTCCGCGCGCCGACGCCGATCCGGCCCCGCGCCGGCCGGCGGGACCGGGCCGACGGACCCCGTTCAGGCGCTCGCCGACGTCTCCGGGTCCAGGCGCGTCATCTGGACCTTCGCGTCGTACTCGCTCACCGCGGTCCCACGGTAGACGCCCTTCACCGGGGGGATGTCGGCGTAGTGGCGACCGTGGCCGATCTTCACGTGCGTCTCCCCCGCGAGGCGCCGGTTCGTGGGGTCGGCGCCGACCCACAGCGGACCGCCCCGGCCACCCGCGTTCGGGAGCAGCGCCTCGAGCCAGGCGTGCGTGTGGACCTCCATCGAGTCGGCCCCGCCGTCGCGCGGCGCCGCCCAGAGGTAGCCGGACACGTAGCGCGCGGCGATGCCGTTGCGCCGCAGCAGGATGAGGCCGAGGTGGACGAAGTCCTGGCAGACGCCGCCGCCGCCCTCGAGCAGGTCGGACACGGTGGACCCGACGTACGTCGCGTGAGGGTCGTAGCGGAAGTGGTCGGGCACGATCTCGCACAGGAGGCGCAGCGTTGCGAGCGGCGTCGTGGCGCGGACGGTCGAGACCCAGTCCCCGAGCAGCTCGGGGGTCGGCTCGTCGGCCGCGGGCAGGAGGAACTCGCCGGCCGCCTCCTGGTAGCTCGGGGCCGTCAGCGCGCCCCACGACGCGTCCGGCGGGTCGGGCGGCGGGCTCGTCACGACCCGGGCACGGACGTCGATCGTAAGATGGTCGTGCGCCTTGGGGATCCCGAACTCGAGGACCTCGGTCCCGAAGTAGTCACTGTGGCGATGGATCCGCGTCTCGGGGTCGATCCGCACGTGGAACTCGTCGCAGCGCTGGTGGCTCGTCGTCGCCGGGCGGACACGGAGCGCGTTGAGGTTGTCCGTCACCGCCGCGTCATAGCGGTACTCCGTGAGGTACTGGATGGCGAAGTTCATGTCGTGACGACCCCCGGGGCGGACGCACCGGCGAAGTAGCGATCCGCGATGTCGCGGTCGGCGAGGGCGAGCTCCTGCTGGACCTGCTCGAAGGTGGCGGGCGCGACGCCGGCGTCGTCGGCACGCCGGCGGAACTCGAGATCGGCGCCGAGGCGCGTCAGCCTCAGGACCGGCTCCGAGTTGCGAGGGTTCGTGTCGGCACGCTCGATCTGCCGCAGGAGCGCGTCGACCGAGGCCGCGACGCTGTCGGGATAGGCCCGCTCGTAGAGGAGGAACCGTGCGACCGGCTGCGCGTTGGGCGGCCCCGGCACGGCGCGGCGGAAGGCCTGGAAGCCGCCGACGGCCTGGAGCAGCGCGAGAGCCTGCCCGTCCCGCGCGGCCGTGTCGACGACGTCGGGGAGCGCGACGCGCAGCATGCGCAGGACCATGTCGGCGGCCTCGATCCGTCCACCCGCCGTGAGGAACGAGTTCGCGTCGTCGCGCAGCATCGTGCGGCTCGTAAGACCCCAGACGAGCGCCGAGCGCTCCCGCACCTGCTGGTAGACCGACGACGGCCCGGAGCGCATCCGGGCAGAGAGATCGCCGTCGCGCATGATGAGGTGCGTCGTGTTGATCGCCTCCCACATCTCGGCGGAGATGACGTCGCGCACGGTCCGCGCGCCCTCCCGTGCCCGGGCGATGCAGGAGACGACCGACGAGGGATCCTCGGCGTCGAGCGTGAGGCGCTCCAGGACGTCGTCCCGGCGGACGGGTCCCCCCTCGGGCTCGGCGCCCATGATCGCGAGGATCGAACCCCACGACAGCGTCACGCCGGTGGGGTCGTCGGGCCGCCCCTGGAGGTCGGCGTGGAAGACGCCGTCGAGCATGCGGGCCGTGTGCTCGGCCCGGACGAGGTTGCGGCCGAGCCAGAACAGCTCGTGGGCGATCCGAGCGAGCATCAGGAAGTCCTCCGCGGGTCATCCGGACCCGCGTCTTGATGGGGACCCCGGGCATCCGGCCCGGGGTAACCGCTTCGCTCCGGGGGGCCTTGCTGCTGCTGCTGCGCCTGCCCGCTCCAGCCGCCGTAGCGCAGGTCGGGCATCGTCGGGGGCAGTGCGGCGGGCGCGGTCGGCTCGGCGCGGTCGGTGTCCTCGCCGTCCTCCAGCACCCACGTGTCCTTCGAGCCGCCGCCGCGGGAGCTGTTGACGATCATCGAGCCCTCGACCATGGCGACGCGGGTCAGGCCCCCGGGGACGATCTTGATCGTCTCCCCGAAGACGGCGAACGGCCTCAGGTCGACATGGCGCGGGGCGAGGACCCCGTCGACGCCGGCCGTCGGGACGGTGGAGAGCTTGACGACCTCCTGGGCGATGTACGCGCCCGGGTCGGCCTCGATGGTGCGACGGAGCTCCTCGAGCTCGTCGGCCGAGGTCATCGAGCCGATGACGACGCCCTTGCCGCCGGACTCGCCGGTCGGCTTGACGACGAGGCGGTCGAGGCGGTCGAGCACGTACTCCCGCTGCTCGGGGTCCGAGAGCAGGTAGGTCTCGACGTTCTGGAGGATCGGCTCCTCGGAGAGGTAGTAGCGGATCATCTCGGGCACGTAGTGGTACACGGCCTTGTCGTCGGCGACCCCGGTGCCGAGCGCGTTGGCGATCGCGACCGTGCCGGCCCGGTAGGCACGGACGAGGCCGGGGACGCCGAGGAGGCTGTCGGGCCGGAACTCGAGGGGGTCGATGAAGTCGTCGTCGAGGCGGCGGTAGACCGCGTGGATGCGCTGCAGGCCCGAGGTCGTGCGCATGTAGAGGACGTCGTCGCGCACGACGAGGTCGGAGGCCTCGACGAGCTCGACGCCCATCTGCCGCGCGAGGAACGCGTGCTCGAAGTACGCGGAGTTCATCGGGCCCGGCGTCCACACGACGACGGTCGCCTCGTCGTCGGTCGACGGGGCGACGGCGCGCAGCGCGGCGAGGAGGAGCTGGGGGTAGTGGTCGACGGGCCGCACCCGGTAGTGCTGGAAGAGCTGCGGGAGGAGGCGCGTCATCGCGACGCGGTTCTCGAGCACGTAGGAGATGCCCGAAGGGGTGCGGACGTTGTCCTCGAGGACCTTCCAGGTGCCGTCGGCGTCGCGGACGAGGTCGCAGCCCGCGACGTGGCAGTACACGCCACCCGGAGGCCGGATCCCGTGCACGGCGCGCGCGAAGTGGGTCCGGCTCACGACGAGCTGCCACGGCACGATCCCGTCGCGGACGATCTCGCGACCGTGGTAGACGTCGTCGACGAAGTGGTTGAGCGCCCGGATGCGCTGCGCCAGGCCCCGCTTGATGTGCGTCCACTCCGCGGCCGGGATCACCCGGGGCACGAGGTCGAGCGGGAACGGCCGGTCCTTGATCGGCTCGTCGTCGGCGGCCGCGCCCATGTGGTCGAAGGTGATGCCCTGCTGGAGGAAGATCGCGTCGCGGCGTCGGCCGGCGGCGGCGAGCTGCTCGGGGCCGAGGCGGGCGAGCTCGTGCACGAGCGGGCCCATCCCGTCCCGCGGCGTCCCGCCCGCGGCGAACCCCTCGTCGAGATATCCCGGGCTGGGGGCGTACGAGTGTGGCCCGCGGGTGGGTGTCGGCTCCGGCATGCGCGGGCCATTCTCCCCCAGCCGGGCGACAACGACGCATGGGCGGTCGTCCCAACTGCACGACGTCGGGTTGTCCGCGGTGTCGAGTGAGCCCCGTGCGCTCGTAGACTGCAGCGGGTGCTCGGGTCACCGCGACGCGCGGCGTTCGCCGGAGTCTTCGCCGGCACGCTCGTCACCTTCCTCGCCCTCGGGGCGGTCCTGCCGATCCTGCCGCGGTACGTGAAGGGGCCGCTCGGGGGCGGCGACGTCGAGGTCGGGATCGTCACCGGGGCCTTCGCGTTCGCGGCGATCCTCGGCCGGCCGATCGGCGGGCGGATCGCCGACCGGCGGACCCGCAAGCTCGTCGCGATCTGCGGCATGGCGATGTGCGCCGCGGCGGGAGCGCTCTACTTCCTCCCGCTCGGGGTCGCCGGACTCGTGTTCGCGCGCCTCGTGCTCGGGCTGGGCGACGGGTGGGTCTACACCGCGACGGCCGCGTGGGTCGTCGATCTCGCGCCACCGGAACGCCGCGGTCAGGTCATCGGGCTCTTCGGCATGTCGATCTGGGGCGGGCTGAGCGTCGGCCCGGTATGCGGCGAGATCCTGCTCAGCGTCGGGGGGTACGAGGCGGTCTGGGCCTTCGCGATCCTCACGCCCCTCGTCGCGGCGGCGCTCGTCTCGCGGCTCCCGGAGACGCGGGAGCCGGCCGGACGGCCCGCGGTTCCGGCCGCGACCGCGGTCGCGCCG
>JBFIDS010000234.1:0-5879 GCA_041603715.1 Paraconexibacter sp.
CCGGACGCCCTGCGGGACCTCGCGGGCTGACGCCCGGCGACCCACGCGGTCCGCGAGTCCGGTTGACTCCCGGTATGACCGACGAGCACCTGCCGGCCTGGCCGCCCGCCTGGATCGAGGACCACGACCTCGCGGCGGAGCAGGTCGTCGCTGCGAGCGACGAGGTCCAGCTCGCGAGCGCGCTGCGCGCCGACGACCGCATCCTCATGTCGGTCTCCTGGCCGGGCGGCCGGCGCTACCTCCTCATCGACCCGGTGGGGGCGCAGCCCGCCGAGGCACTGCGGGTGGGGGAGCTCGCCGAGGACCCCGAGACCGCCCGGGCCATCGACGGGCTGTGGTCGCGCGCGCTGACGCTCGCGAAGCAGATCATGGACGGCGAGCTCGAGATGCCGGGCCCGGACTCGGGCGGCGCGGACGAGTCGCCCCGCCGGCGCCGGCCCTGGCGCCGCGGGCAGGGCTGAGACGCCAGAGTCGCCGCGCCGCGCGGAGGCGCTCGGCCCGCGGCCGGGCCCGCCGTCCGGTCACCGCGCAGCTCGCCGCGGGCTTCCGCCTCAGCCGATGTCGCGGCGCTCGAAGAGGAGCGCCCCGGCGACGGCGAGCACGAGGCCCGCGCCGACGAGGCCGGCGGAGGCCGCGACGTCGAGGCCCTCCTCGATCGCCGAGCCGTAGTAGTGGAAGGCCGAGAGCGTCCGCAGCACGTCGACGGCCCCCGAGAAGGACCCGAGCACCTCGGCGAGGTACATCGCGAGAAGCGTCCCGGCGGCGACGCCGCCGACGAGCCCCGCCCGCGACGTCGCCCCGGCGAGCGCGAGGGTCAGGCCGGCGAAGAAGAACGCGAGCGGGAAGAGCGCCGCGGTCCCCGCCGCCACATCGGCCACCGCGAGGCCGACGCCGGCGATCGCGCCCGCGAGCGCGGTGAGCACGGCGAAGACGAGGAGGATCGCGAGGAGCACCACGCTCCCGGCGAGCAGGGCCCCCGCAGCGATCTCGCGACGGGTTACCGGAGCGCTGAGGAGCACGTCGAGCGTGCCGCGTGCCTGGGCTCCGCACGTCGCATCGGAGATCGCCCGGATGAGGAACGCGCAGGCGACGAGCGGCCCGATCAGGCTGAAGACCTCCGCGGCCATGTAGCCCTCGATGGTCGCGAAGCTCTCGGCCGAGAAGTCGAAGGCCTCCTTGAGCGCCTCGGGATAGCTGTCGACGAGCTCCCTCACGCCGGACGCGTTCTCGATCGAAGGGAAGATCGCGACGACGAACACCGACATGAGCGACAGCGGCAGCCCCCACGTCAGCGGGGCCAGCCTGCGGCGAGCCACGATGTGGCGCGCGAGCCGCGCCACGACGGCGGGGCGCAGGAGCGCCGAGGAGCGCGCGTCCCTCATCATCCGTCCCCGGCGTCCGGGCGGTCGTCGTAGAAGGCGCGGAACGTCTCCTCCAGCGTCGGCCGGGACACCTCCAGATCGACGACGGGGTGGTGGGCGGCGGCCGCGAGGAGGTCGTCGAGCGCCCCCGTGAACGTGACCGTCACGCGGCAGCCGTCGACCCGGGGTGTGGTCGCACCAGGCAGCGCGGCGACCGCCTGCGCCCCCTCGGGCGAGGCGAATTCGATGACGACGCGGCGCGCGGCCCGGGCCGGGAGGTCGCCGATCGCCTCCTCGGCGACGAGCCGCCCGTTGCGGATGACGCCCACCCGATCGCAGAGCCGGTCGACCTCGGTGAGGTTGTGGGACGAGAGGAACACCGTCGTCCCCTCGTCACGCAGCTCGCCGACGAGGCGCTCGAACTCCTCCTGCATGAGCGGGTCCAGGCCCGCGGTCGGCTCGTCCATGAACACGAGCGCGGGCCGGTGCGCGAGGGCCTGGACGATGCCGATCTTCTGCCGGTTGCCCCGCGAGAGATCGCCCATCGGGCGCGTGAGGTCCGCGTCGAAGCGCTCGGCGAGGGCGGTCGCGCGGGTGCGATCGCCGAGCCCACGCAGATCGCCGAGGAGGTCGAGCAGTCCGGCGCCGGTCACGCCGTCGTCGAAGGCGAACTCCGCCGGGAGGTTGCCGACACGCTCGCGCACGCGGACACCGTCGCGGTGAGGGTCGAGTCCGAGGACCCGCGCCCGGCCCGCGGTGGGCGCGAGCAGTCCGAGCAACGTGCGGATCATGGTCGTCTTGCCGGCGCCGTTGGGGCCGAGGAAGCCGAACACCTCGCCGGCGCGGACCGTGAGCGTGACGTCCTCGATCCCGCGATGACGGCCGAAGCGCTTCGTGAGCGCCGTCGTCTCGACGGCGGGGGCGGTCGCGGTCATGCCCGCCCGACACTAGAGCGGGACCGCGCGGCGGTCCTTCGGGCCGCTCACGCGCACGACTGCGGGGAACTACGGAGAGGCGGAGGTCGTCGCGCGGGAGCCCTCACCCGTGATCCGGCGTCGCAGCGCCTGCGTGAGCGGCCGGTAGCGGCCGTCCTTGGCCGGGTCCGGGGCCCACGCACGCTTCGGCTCGCCCTGCTTGGCGGGACGCGGCACCCCGTCCTCGCGCAGCGGACCGGCCGTCGGCCGGTACCACGTCGTGAGGGGCATCTCGTCGATGACGCGCACGACCGCGGGCCGGTGGTGCGGCTCGAGCGTCGCGAGCGCCGCGTCGAGGTCGCCCGGCACGAGCTCGTGGCCGTCGCGCAGCGTGACGGCGGCGACGACGACGGACAGGCCCTCCTCGTCGACCGGCACGCCGTACGTCACGACGAGGTCGACCGCGGGCAGGTCGCCGAGCGCGTTCTGGATCGGATGGCCGGGGACGAGCCCGTGAGCGGTCCGCACGAGGGCGGGAACGTGATCGACGAGCCAGTGGTCGCCGTCGGGATCGCGACGGAACAGGTCGCCGGTGGACAGCCAGGCGTCGTCACGGCGGAACACGCCGCGCAGCGGGCTGCCGGTGATGGCGACCCCCGGCTCGACGCGGGCGAGGAGCATGCCCACCTCGTCGTCCTCGCACCGGCGTGCGAGGCCGTCGGGGCCGACGCGGAGACGGTCGAGCTCCGGGTCGTAGGCGGCGACGCGCAGGGCCGCGCCGCCGGGGAGGCGCCGGCCCATCGAGCCGGGCTTCTTCCCGCCGAGGTTGACGAGGATCGCGTCCCCCTCGGTCGGCGCATAGAACTCGATGACGCGGGCGGGGTCGAAACGGTCCATCACGCGGCGCCACAGGCCGCGCGGCATCCCGGAGCCGATGAACAGCCGCACCGGGTGGTGGCGCTCGGCGGGGTGGACGGGGGCCTCGACGAGGTCGTGGAGCAGCGTCCACGTGTAGCCCGAGACCGTGACCCCGTAGCGCCGGACCTCGTCCCAGAACGTCGACGGGTCGAAGCGCTGGGTCATCGCGAGCCGCGCGCCTCCGGCGATCGCGCCGCCGATCGACATGAGGAGCCCCGACGGGTGATGGATCGGGGTGACGCTGTAGACCGTGTCGCCCTCGCCGAGCGACGCCGAGGACGCGGTGCCGAACGCCGAGAGGGCCCAGCGGCGGTTGGTGATGCGGATCGTGCGGGTGCGCATGCCCTCGCCGGTGAACAGGACGAACGCGAGGTCGGAGGCGCGCCCGGGGTTCGGCCGGTACCACGCGGGCAGCTCGACCTCGTCCGGGTCGATGCGCTCCATGTCCGTGACCGGGAGACCGAGGTCGCGCTCCTCGCCGCCGCCGCCCAGGACGTAGACGTGCGCACCCCGCACGGCGTCGACGACGAACGCGGCGTTCTCGGGATCGGTGATGACCTTCGTCGCCTGCCCGAGCTCCATCTCGAGCGGCAGGTCTCCGTCGGGGCGCAGAAGCACGCCGACCGCCCCGAGGCGGCTCAGGGCGGCGACGGTGACGAGCGCCGACGGGCGGGTCGGCATGAGCACGCCGACGTGCTCGCCCTGTCGGACGCCGATCTTCACGAGACCGCGCACGACGTTGTCGACGCGGCGCTTCGCGTCGCCCTGCGTGTGGGCCCGATCCTCGAAGAGGACGCAGACGCGTTCGGAGTCACGGCGGGCCTGCTCGTCGAGCAGCAGGCCCATGGAGATCCGGGTGTTGGGCTGGATCTGCTCGAGCCGCGCGAGGCGCGGGAGCTGCGAGGCGGCCTCGCGGGTGATCTCGCGCACGCTGCGCACGGTCCGCGACGCGCCGCCGAGCACCGACTTCGCGAGGCTCACGCCGACGTCGGCGGCGAGCTCGAGCTGGTATCCGACCCCGGCGCTGCTCATGTGGTCGCCGTTGCTCTCGGCGAGCTCGGCGGCGGCCGCCATCGGATGGATCTCCTCGGGGGGCGCGTCGGTCGCGCCGGCGTCCCGCCACACCGCCCACTCGGCGACCATGGGCCAGGTCCCGCGGCTCGCGGTCGAGCCGACGACGAGGCCGAAGTGCCCGGCACGCAGCGAGCGCTCCCAGATGTCGGCGCGGGGCGCGGCCTTCACGATCGCGCGTACCGCCGGCATCGGGGCGATGTCGTCGACCTCGCCGACGAACCCGAGCACCGGGCAGGTGATGTCGGCGAGCGTCACGAGGTTGCCCTCGATGACGAACCCGCCCTGGAGCATGCGGTTCGTCGCGACGAACTGGCGCATGAGCTCGGCGATCGCCGGGCCCGACCACGCGACGAAGCCCTCGCCGGCGAGGAACCGGCGCTGGCTCTCCCGGGGCAGGAGGGCCTCGCGGTCGTGGAGGGCGAGGATGAAGTCGAGGCGCTGGCGCAGCGTCTTCGCCGGGTCGAGGAGGCGGAAGCCGGTGCGGCTCGCCCACGCGGGGAGCGCGGCGCGGCCGAGCACCTCGGCGGCGACCGCCGCGACCCCGCCGATGACCTCCTCCGGGAGGCCGAAGGGCAGGACGCCCCGGGTGTCGACGGGGCTGCCGTAGGTGATGAGGGACGCGATGCCCTCGCTGCGGCGGTACGCCGCCGCCTGGTAGCAGAACATCCCGCCCTGGCTGTAGCCGGAGAGGTGCACGTCGCGGCCCGTCGCCGCGTGCACGCGGTCGACGGCATCGCTCACCGCGACGACGTGATCGGCGAGCGTGCGCTGGAGCCCGCCCTCCTCCTGTTCGGGGTCGCCGAAGTCGACGACCCACGGGTCGATCCCGTAGGCGTGCAGGTCCCGGACCGCGGACGCCTGAGGGGAGACGTCCCACACCTCGGCGCTGAGCATCATCGGCGGGACGAGGAGGATCGCCGGGCGGTCGCTGGGTGCGGACCCGAGCCGCCGACCGTTCGCCGCCTGCCCGGAGTCGGCGAAGTAGTGCCGCAGCCGGTACACGCGCTGCTCGGCGGCGACCTCGAACGGGGCGTGCTGGTCGCCGGTCTGCAGGCCGCCGAAGCGGGCGACCTCGAGGGCGTTCTGCGCGACGGCGCCGACGCGGGATGCGGGACGTGCGATGACCTTCGGGACGAGCTCCATCAATGTGATCCTCTGCCGACGGGTGTGACGGCATCCTGACACGGATCACGTCGTCCTGCGGGTCATCCGCGGCGCGGCCGCAGCGGCGAAACGCCCGACCGGCGAGGCGGCGACGATGCGACATGAGTCGCTGATCGTCCCCGCGTCCGACATGAAGCGGGCGAAAGCGTCGGGCGGACTGCGCGCCACCATGTCGCGGAACCACGCCGCGGCCGCGCCGGGGTCGTCGGCGAGCGCGCGCAGGAAGACGGCGTCGAGCGTGCCACCGAGCGCGACGCCGGGGCGCGGCGGCGGCACGGGGTGGCCCGCGACGATCGCCCGCGCCATGCGGGCGCCGTGCCGCTGGATCCTCGCGAGCGCATAGCCGCTCGAGGGGCGCAGGGCCCCGGCGGCCTGGCCGGCGGTCCAGCAGCGCGGACCGTGTCGCGCCGGCGACGTCGCCGCGTCGTCGGTGGACATCGGCAGCGCG
>JBFIDS010000235.1:0-5846 GCA_041603715.1 Paraconexibacter sp.
GCTGCCCAGCGGCCCTCCTCGAAGGTCCGGCGGGCGGCCGCGACGGCAAGGTCCGCGTGCTCGACGGTGCCACGGGCCACGGTGGCGACACGTCCCTCCGTCGCCGGATCGATGATGACGAGTTGCTCGTCGGTATCGACGGACCGGCCGTCGATGTGCATGCCCCAGTGCTGCACGGTATCCATGGTCTCGATGGTCATGCCGCGCTACTGGGCTCGAGGACGACCTTCAGCGCTTCGCGGCTGGCGAAGAGCTCGTAGCCCTGCGGCGCCTGGTCGAGCGGGAGGCGATGAGTGATCAGCGCCGTGGGATCGATGCGGCCCGCGCGCACGAGCGCGAGGACCTCGTCCATGTGCGCCTGGATGTTGGCGACACCCATGTGGATCGTGGTGTTGTGGATCCACAGCTCACCGATGGGAAACTCGAACTCGTCGTCCATGTAGACGCCCGGGATCGTCAGATGCCCTCCCATGCGAAGCAGCGGCATCGCGGACTTCAGTGCGCTCTCATGGCCGACCGCGTCGACGACGACGTCGGCTCCGCGCCAGTCCGTCAGTTCCAGGATGACGTCCTGCGCATCGTCCTCGTCCGCGTTCACCGCGATCGCCCCGAGCGACGACGCGAGAGCGAGCCTGGAGGCGACCTTGTCGATCACCACGACCTGCGCTGCGCCGAGGGCCAGCGCCGACATCATCGCGAAGAGCCCGACCGGCCCTGCCCCGACCACGGCGACCACGTCGCCGGACCGCAGGTCGGTCTTCTTCACCGCGTCGTAGGCAGTCGTGAGGATGTCTCCGACGAACAGGGCCTGCTCGTCCGTGACGTCGTCGGGGATCTTGCGCAGCGTCAGGTCGGCCATCGGAATCCTCGCGTACTCCGTCTGCGTGCCGCCGAGATCGCCGAACGCCATGCCGAGCCCGAAGACCTGCGCCCCGAGACACTTCGAGAACTCTCCGCGCCGGCACAGCCAGCACGCGCCGCAGCAGGCGAAGAACGAGCCGAGTGCACGATCGCCGACCTCGAACTGCTGCACGCTGGAACCTACCTCCACGACGGTGCCCATGTACTCGTGACCCATCGTGAAGCCGTCCTCGGCGTCCATCCGACCCGTGTACGGATGCAGGTCGCTGCCGCAAATCGACGCCTTGTCGATACGCAGGATCGCGTCCGTCGCCTCGACGAGCGTCGGCGTCGGCACCTCTTCCACACGGACATCTCGCGCCGCATGGAAGACGAGTCCCTGCATCGTCGCCCCCATACTCACGCGCTGGTCCGTCCGGCGGTCAATTCCTCATAGATCGGGAACATCGGCTTGGTCGCCGGCACGAGCTTGAGGATCTTGTTCACCGGCCCCTTGGCGCGAACGTGGCCCTTGGCGAGCCCCATCGGGATGCTGTACTTCCCTCGCCAGAAGGCGTCGGCGTCGTCGGAGCGCATGTACAGGTGGATGTCCGCTGTCGCGGGCGTCTCGCCCGTCGTCACCTCGATCGGATCGGACATCTTGACGGTGATCTGCGCTTCCGGATCCGTGTAGTGCAACTGCAACACCGCGCCCACGCCCGCAAGCTTGGGTCCGACCTCCGGGTGTGTGGCCGCCTCCCGGAACACTCCGCCGACGTACTCGTACACCTCATCTGCGCTGCTGAAGATCGACATCTATCGCCCTTTCGACCGTTTGCCTCGGCGTCCGCGTACGTCTGACGCGGCCCGTCGCTTACCATGCGACACTGACGGGGTCGTCGAGGAGGAACAATGAGTCTTCAGGGTCAGAATTCTCCCCCGGAGGAGATGTGCGAAGAACTCGTCGGAGCGGATGATGGTGTCCCGGCTGCCGACCTGCTTCTCGGGGTCCGACGCGCCGTCACCGAGCTCCAGTCGATCCCGGACCGCGCCGCACTGCTCGAACGGGCGCCAGCCGTGCTCTGCGCCAACACGCTGTTCGAGCGTGTGATCGTCACGCTCGTCGAGCGTTCGGAGCTGGCGTTGCAGAGCCTGCACTTCGACGGGGTCGACGCCGCGGAGCAGAACATGGTCCGGGATCTGTGGAACGCCGAACCGCCGAAGCTCACCCACCTCCTCGTCGAGTCGGAGGTGATACGCCGCAAGCGGTCGATCCTGGTCGTGGACGCGCGGCACGACGAGCGTACGATCAGCGGGACCCTCGGCCGTAATGTCAAC
Organism: Paraconexibacter sp.; assembly: GCA_041603715.1. Lineage (GTDB taxonomy): Bacteria > Actinomycetota > Thermoleophilia > Solirubrobacterales > Solirubrobacteraceae > Paraconexibacter. The sequence continues at coordinate 2,179 of JBFIDS010000235.1, forward strand.
GCCGACTGCTACGTGGCCGCGCCGGTGACCGACGGGGACACGGTGATCGGGATGGTCCACGCCGACCGGAAGAGCTCGGGTTGTGCCGTCGGTCAGGCAGAGGCCGAGGCCCTGTGGCTGTTCTGCCAGGCGCTCTCCATGAGTCTCCAGCGGGCTGACCTCGGGGCCAGGGTGCTGTTCCAGCGTGAAGAGGTACGGCGCCACATGTCCGCGCTGGACGCCGCACTCGACAGCCAGCGCGGTACCGGCGGCCCGCGAGCATCGCTGGCACCGATGTCGGAGATGGAGCTGGCCGCCGCAGGCGTCGTCCTCGCCCCGGAGAACCGGATCGCCTCCCTGCTGACCGCGCGGGAACTCGAAGTGCTGCGTCTGATGGCCGAGGGCAACACGAATGCCCAGATCGCCGGACGATTGGTCATCACCGAGGGGACCGTCAAGTCCCACGTCAAGCATGTGCTGCGCAAACTGCGCGCCGGCAACCGCGTCGAGGCCGTGTCCCGCTACCTACGGATCGCGGGAAGGGATCACTCGATGCTGTAGTCGCCCGCGCGGGGTACTCACACCGCCATCGAGTACCCGCCGTTGACCGGAACGGTCTGCCCGGTCACCCAACCGGCGGCGGCCGTCGCGAGGAACGTGATCATCGCTGCGGGGTCCTCGGGCTCGCCGATCCGGCGGAGCGGATAGGCCCGGACGATCTTCTTCAGCGCGTCGGCGTCCTGGATCGCCGCCTCGACCGGCGGCGTGCGGATCGCCCCGAGCGCGACGCAGTTGGCGGTGATCCCGTAGCGGGCCACCGCCTTCGCATAGCCGCGCACGAAGCCGGCGGCCCCGGCCTTCGCCCCGGCGTAGACCGCGAGATGCGGTTCTCCAACGCGACCAGCGTCGGAGATCACCGTGACGACACGCCCACCGCCGCCGGCGATCATCCCCGGGGTCACCGCATGCGTGCAGTACAGGACGCCGTTGAGGTTCACGTCGAGCCACCGGACCCACGTGGCCGGCGATTCCTCCCAGAACGGCGGCGCGGGCGCCAGCGGCGATTCGTTGGGACCCGCGTTGCCGGCGTTGTTGACGAGGATCCCGACGGGCCCGAGCTCGGCCGTGATCGCCGCGACGTTCGCGGCCACCGCGTCGTAGTCCGAGACGTCGCCCGCGCACGCCATCGCGGTCGCACCGGTGGCCCGCAGTTCGCCGACGACCGCCTCCGCGCGGTCGACGTGATAGTCGTTCACGGCGACTTTGGCTCCCTGCGCGGCAAGCATCAGGGCGACCGTCCGACCGACCCCCTGCCCCGCACCCGTCACCAGGGCGACCTTCCCGTCGAGTCGCAGAAGACTCTCGAACGGCCCGCCGCTCACGACGCTCCCTCCTCGAGCGCCTCACGCCCATAGAGGTGGCGGGCGATGACGAGCTTCTGGATCTGCGGGGTACCGTCACCGATCTGCATGCCGCTGACATCCCGGAGCATCTGCTGCAACGGCAGCTCGTCCGACCACGCAACGTGCCCGTGCAGAACGATGCAATCCTGGATCGCGTCGAACGCGAGCCGCGGGACCCACCACTTGATCATCGACGCCTGCTTGGTGTGTGGGCGACCGGCTGAACGCAGCGCCAGCGCCCGGTAGCTCAACGCCCGCGCCGCTTCGAGCATCGTGTCGTGCTCGGCGACCTTGAACGACACGCCTTGGTACTGCGCGATCGTGCGACCGAACGTCTTACGCTCGCTGGTATATGCGATCGTCATGTCGAGCGCCCGCTGGGCACAGCCGATCGCCATGAGCCCGATCAGTGCGCGGGTGAAATCGAACTCGTTCATGACGAGGTTGAACCCGCGCCCGACCTCCCCGATGACGTACTCGTCGGGGACGAACGTGCCCTCGAACGTCAGCGCGCCGCGGCCGAGCGGCTTGAAGCCGGGGTCGCGGAACGTCTGACGAGCGACGGTGTCGTCGAGGGGGACCAGGAACGCCGAGACCCCGCGCGCTCCGGCCCCACCCGTCCGAGCGAAGGTCAGTGCGGCGGACGCGTGGGCCGCTCCGGTGATCGAGCTCTTCTCGCCGTACAGGCGCCACCCCCCGTCGACCTTCTCTGCACGCGTCGTGAGCGCGGCGGCGTCGGATCCCACGCCGGGCTCCGTGAGTGCCAGTGCGACGAAGTCCTGGCCGGTGATCGACCGCTCGAGCCACTCGCGACCGCCCGGGCAATGCTGCTCCAGCAGACGCCCGGTGACGGCGCCCGAGAACACGAGGTAGCAGACGTTGAAATCCGCCCAGGCAAGCTCCTCGCAGGCGATGCCGGCCGCGATCTCGTCGGCGCCTTGCCCGCCCCGGTCCTGGCCGACCAGCAGACCCAGCAGACCCTGATCACCGAGCCGCTTGTACTCGGGCCGGGGGAACTCCTCGGAGTCCGCCCGCGCGAGGTAGTCGTCCGCGAAGTGCTTGCGTGCGAAGGCACGGACGCTCTCACGGAACAGGCCGTGTTCCTCGGTCTCCAGCAACGGGGGGGTGGCGGACGGCGCGGGTGTTGCGATGGTGCTCATGGTCTCTTTCGTGGTGTAGCTATCGAGCCGGACGTCAGCGTCCGGGGAACTTGGGCGTGCGGTGGTCGTTGAACGCCGCCAGGCCTTCAGCGACGTCCTCCGTTCCGAGGTGGATCTGGCAGGCGTCGAGCTCCATCCGCAGCCCGCGATCGATTGGCAGCGATTCCTGGTCGTTGACCACCTGCTTCATGCGCCGCACGCCCACCGGGCTGCGCTGGGCGATCTCGGCGCAGATCGCCTGCACGTCGGCCTCGAGCGCGTCGGGCTCGGTGACGACGTCGACGAGGCCCCACCGCTCCATCTCGACCGCCGTTCGGGACTGCCCCGTGAAGAGCAGGAGCTTCGCGCGGGCCGTCCCGACGCGGCGCGGTAGCCGTACCGCCCCGCCGGCGCCGGGGAACAGCCCGAACGTCGCGTGTCCGTCGGCGATCCGGGCGGAAGTGGACGCGACGATGAAGTCGCAGGCGAGCGCGAGCTCGAGCCCGCCGGCGATGGTCAGGCCGTTCACGGCCGCGACCACCGGGAGCGCGTGGAGCTCGACCTGGCGGAAGACGCCGCCTGCCCGCTCGAGGAAGCGCTCCAGTGCCTTGGGGTCCTCGAGGGCGCCCTTCACGAACTTCAGATCAGCGCCCGCGCAGAACGCGCGGCCCTCGCCGGTGATCACGACGGCGGTCGCGCCGACGCGCAGCGACTCCGCAAGGCCCGCTTCAATGCCGTCCAGTGTCGACAGATCGAGCGCGTTCATCGCCTCGGGACGCGAGAGCCGGATCCACAGCGTTCTCTCGCGGAGCTCGTGCCGTACGGCGGGGGCGTTGTCGGTGTCGGTCACAGTCGTCATGGTGTGCTCCTCATCGGGCGAAGCGACCTCGTCCGGGTCGCGTACTCGACGGACTCTTGCAGGCTTCTCGTGTGAGTTACCACTCTCATAAGATGGAAAGAAGCACCCATTAGGAGGGTTGGATGGAACACAATTGCCCGTTAGCGTACACTCACATGATGCTACCTCTTGCCGTCCCAACCTGCGATGTGGAGCGAGGCCTGTGAGTCGCGACGTCATCGTCGCCGGCGTCGGCATGACCCGGTTCGGCAAGTTCGTGGACCGGTCGATCACGAGTCTGGCGGCCGA
>JBFIDS010000236.1:0-5837 GCA_041603715.1 Paraconexibacter sp.
GAGGCCTCGGCGACCGACCGCCGGATGAGCGCGGAGGGCGCGAACGCGGTGTCGGTGAGGCTGGCCGACAGGTCGCCCAGCGCCGTGAGTCCGCGATCCCCGACGCCGTTCCCGGTCGCGGTCGACAGCGCGAGCGCGCGCTGCGCGACCCGACGGAACGCCTGCTTCGTGTCGGCGTGCAGGGAGGCCGAGCCTTCGGCGAACGCGAGGAGGTCGAGGATCCCCTCGTCGACGAACCGCCGCTCACACGCGTCGATCCCGCGCGCCGAGCGGTACGAGGCGCGCAGGCCGGCGAGCTCGCTCGCGATCTGCGACGGGGACTGCGTGGGGGTGCCGTCGCCGGAGAAGCGCTCGAGGAGGACAGCCTCGAACGTCAGCGCCTCGCAGGCGCTGCGCGCCCCGGTGAGGCGCGGCAGGTCGATCGCGAGGAAGAGCGCGCCGCGCAGGTCGTCCCCGGCGACGACGATCGGCGTGTCGTCCGGGGGGACGTCCGTGGCGCGCGCCGAGCCGGGCAGGGCGAGCGCCGCCGTGAGAACGACGAGGGCGAACGCCCGTGCGCGAGGGGAGAGCGGGAAGGGCACGACGGTGGCTCCGGGGGTCGGACGACGAACCCGCGGATCCTCGCGATGTCACGTTGGGAAAACGTTGGCGTCGTGAACCGGGCCCGCCCGGCACGGCGACGAACCCGCGAGAGGCCCCATCGCGGTCGTCCGGATCGTCGCGCCCGTGGGCGGGCCTCCTCCTCAGGTACACTGATGCCGGACCACTAGGTACACTCTCGACGTACCGTGGATATCAACCCGTTCTTCTTCGACGCACCGCTCGCACCCGGGGACGCCGTCGGCCGGCCAGGGGAGCTCGAGCGGATGCTCGCGCTCGCGGCCGGCGGGCAGGCCGTGCGCCTCGCCGCGCCTCGTCGGTTCGGGAAGACCACGCTCCTCGGCGAGCTCGCGGATGCGGCATGGCAGGCCCACGAGATGGTGCCCGCGATCGTCGACCTCTCGCGCGTCACGAGCATCCAGGACGTCGTGGTCCGCGTCACCCGCGCCTACCACCGCGGCCTCGACCGCGGGCGCCTGCGGGCCGCATGGCGCTCGATCCACGCACGGCTGAGCGCGGAGGCGCAGGTGGGCGTGCCGGGGGCCCGCCTCGGTGCCGCCATCGCAGCGCCCGGACCGGAGCGCGACTGGCTCGCCGCGCTGCACGAGGTGCTCGACATCCCGGTCGCCGTGCACACCCGGACCGGCCAGCGCTGCCTCGTCGTGCTCGACGAGTTCCAGGACCTCCTCACGGTCGATGCCGACCTCGACGGGGTGATGCGCAGCCATCTCCAGCACCAGCGCGAGGCCGCGTCCTACGTGTTCGCCGGCTCGCAGCCGTCGATGATGGCCGCCCTGTTCGGCGACCGCTCGCGCCCGCTGTTCGAGCAGGCGCGGTCGATGTCGCTCGATCCGCTGCCCGTCGCGGACCTCGGGGACCACATCGCCGAGCGGCTCGAGCGTCACGGTCGTGGCGACCTCCTCGACCACGCGGGCGCGGTCGCCGCGATCAGCGAGGGGCATCCGCAGCGCGCGATGCTCCTCGCGCACATGCTCTTCGAGCAAGGCCCGAAGGCCGAGGACCCGGTCGGGCGCGCGCTCACCATGGCACTGCGCGAGGCGGCCGACGGTCTCGAGCAGACCTGGCGCGCACTGCCCGCGACGCAGCGACGCGTCCTCGGAGCGATCGCCGCCGGGCACGCGGCGGTGCTGTCCAACGCCGCGCTCGAGTACACCGGTCACGGCAAGAGCACCCAGGCGAGTGCGAGGGACGCCCTCATCGCCGCGACGCTCCTGCGCCGGGACGGCGGGGGATCGGTCGGCTTCGTCGACCCGTTCATGCGGCTGTGGATCCGCGAGGGCACGGTCGCGGCGTGAGCGCCGGAACGGTTCTACGCTCGATAATCGATCTTATGTCACCAAGCAGGAGCGCGGCACCCCGCCACGCATCGCAAACCGGCGGCAGCGCTGACGAAACCCCGCACCCAGTAGGACGCGCGGCCCTTCCACGGGCAGATGCTGCGGCGGGAGCTCTCGACGAGGCACTCCTCGCGGACGTCCTCACGCGGGAAGTAGTGGTTGCCCTCCACGATGATCGTCCCGTCGCTGCGGGCGATCTCGACTCCGTTGAACATGGCGATGACGGTCATACCCTCTCGACCCTCCGCGGCAGCGAACGGTTCGTCCCCGCACAGGCCATCGAACAGAAGTCTAGGGCGTCGGTCCGGTCGACTAGCGTGATGGGCGATCACGGAACGACCGAAGGAGACACGGATGTCCCCGTCACGCAAGCTCGCCGCCGCCGGCCTCGCCGCGGTCGGTCTCGCGGCGGCACCCGCACCGGCCGCGCTCGCGGGCGGCGGCGCCACCCGCTTCTCGTCCTGCCCCGAGGTCGAGCTCGTCGCCACGATCGACGGCTACACGTTCTCCATGTGCTTCTCCACGATCGTCAACCTGCGGGGGGACGCCCATGCGCGGTTCAGCGGTCATCTCGCGCCGGACAGCCCCGTCCCGGCGCAGACGGTCAGGCTCACCGGCTTCCCGTGCCTCGCCGGGTACCCCTCCTCGTTCGACCCCGCCGACTTCTCGCGGGCGCTCGTCACGCGCAACGGCCGTGTGACGGGAACCTGCCGGACCTGAGGTCGCGCCGCGGCGCTTCCCTTCCGGAGGCGTCGCAGCAGCGGCTCGCCCGTCAGCGGACGACGCTCGTGGTCCGCGCGACCGACGCGGCCGGCAGCACCTCGACGGTCCGCCGCACGGTCGTCCTGCGGTCGGGATGCAGCTCACCGCGGCCCTCAGGCGAGCACGTCGACGAGCGATCGCTCCATGTCGAGCGCCGTGCGCAGGACCGCCGTGTTCGCGGCAACCCCGTGCCCGGCAACCATCGTGCCGACAATCGCGTCGACGAGCTCGCCCGAGCCCGCGGCGAGGGCGACCGGGACCGGCGTCGCGTCGGGTGCGACGGCGCCGCCCGCATCGATCGCTCCGACCTCCGCCTGCTCGGACGGGAGCCCGGCGCGGGAGACCGCGAAGGCGGCGGTGTCGAACCACGCCTGGTGCGCCGCGATGCCGGCGAGAGCGCTGTCGACGGCCTGGGACGTCCGGCCCGGCTCAGGCCTCGGGCTGACCCGCGGGCTCCGCGACCTCGTCGGTGCTCGCCGGGGCGAGGCCGCTCGCCTCGAGCGCGGCCTGGCGCTTGCGCTCCTCCTTGCGGAGTTGCTTGTCCATGCGCTTCTCGCGCATGCGCTGCTCACGGTTGAGCTTGGCCATCGTGGTCTTCTTCTTCGCGTTGGAAGCCATGGTTCGTCCGTTGTCGGGGGATTGCGCGCGATCGGTGGTCCGGGCCTCCGCGACCGTCGTCCGGGACGGAGCCGCGTGTGGTCGCGGACGCATGCGTGTCGTCGCCCCGGATCCTGAGGACCCTTCGACGACTCGCCACCGTCGCACCGTCGGCGGCGACCGAGGGGCCGACGCCGATGACCGAACCCGTGTTCGGTCGAGCAGCGGAGTCTACGCGATGCGCCCCGTCGGCACGCCGGGGCCACGGTGCGTGCGCCCGCCGTGAGCCGGGTAGGCCTCTCGCATGAGCAGTCCAAAGTCCCTGATCACCCGCAAGGCGGCAAAGGCCGTCGTCGCGCATTCGGCTCACGGCTCGATCTCCAAGGTGAAGCGCCGGCCGGTCCGCTCGGGGGTGCTCCTCGCGGCCGGCGGGGTGCTCGGCGCCGCCGTCGGATTCCTCATCGGACGCCGCTCCGCCCCCTCGCCGCACGCCGCGGCGGCGCACGACGACGCGCCCGGGACGAACGCCGGCGCGCCGCGTCCCGTCGCCTCCGTCCCGGACGAGGCAGCCCGCGCGGCGGGCTCCGCCACGTCCGTGACGTAGTCGTCGGGCCGTCCCGTCCCTCTGCGGCGGGGCGTGACGGGTTTATCCGGCGGTGCGCCAGGTCACAAGGGGCTCATGCCCGACGAGACGACCCCTTCGACCGCCGACCTCATCCGGCGCCTCTCCGAGGAGAGCACCACCCTCATCCGCCAGGAGCTGCGCCTCGCACAGCTCGAGCTGCAGGAGAAGGGCAAGCGCGCGGGCCTCGGTGCCGGGATGTTCGGCGCCGCCTCCGGACTCGCGCTCTTCGCCCTCGGCGCGCTGGTCGCCGCCGCCATCCTCGCCCTCGCCACGACCCTCGACGCCTGGATCGCGGCGCTCATCGTCGGGGGCGCCCTCCTCGCCGGCGCGGGCGTGCTCGCGCTCGTCGGCAAGAGCCAGGTGTCCCGGGCGGTGCCTCCGGCCCCCGAGAGGGCCATCGAGAGCTCCCGAGCCGACGTCACCACCATCAAGGAGGCCGCACACCGATGAGCCCGTCCGAGAAGCCCGCCGCCGACGCGGAGACGATCGAGGAGGCGCGCGCTCAGATCGAGGAGACCCGCGAGGATCTCGGCGAGACCGTCGAGGCGCTCGCCGCCAAGGCCGACGTCAAGGGCCGCGCCCGCGACAAGCTGCACGAGGTCGGAGACGACGCGAAGGAGAAGGCCCAGGAGGCGAAGGAGAAGGCGTGGGAGGCCCGTGCCGCCGCCCCCGAGACCGCCGCGTCGCTCGCGGGTCGCGCGCGTCGTGACCCCACGCGGGCGGCGATCGTCCTCGGCGGCGTCCTCGTCCTCGTCGTTGTCCTCGCCCGGAGCCGGCGTTGAGCGAGCACGAGCGGCCCGACGGCGCCTCCGACACCGAGGTCGAAGCCGCCGGGCTGATGTCCGAGGCCCTCGAGACGCTCGAACGCGCCCGCGGTCACCTCCTCTCCTTCCACCAGCTCGTCGGCGAGACCGACCTCGCCCTCGACGACGTCGTGAAGACGCTCCGGGCCGCGGGCCACGGCGATCTCGCCGACCACATCGCGACGGCGGTGGTCGGGCGCAACGTCCTCGCGGGTCGCTGGACGTTCCAGATCGTCGAGGAGTTCGACGACGGCTACCGCGCGGTCTTCGTCGGCGCGGAGAGGCGCGTCCGCGATGCCCTCATGGAGGGCCGCCGGCACGTGTTCGAGGCTGAGATGAAGGAGCGGCGGCGCACCCACGGCGCTCCCGGCCACGAGCGCGCCCCCGGGGACGTGAGCTGAGCCGCCGCGTCAGGCCACGCAGTTGCCGAGGTTCGCCGGCTGACGCCACACGTAGTTCTGGAACGTCTCGGGTGTCCCGCCGTTGAACTGGTAGTACCCCTGGACGAGACCGCTCTGCGCGACCTCCCAGTGGTAGAAGCCGCTGCCGTTCGTCGTGGTGTACTCGATCACCCAAGAGCCGTCGGCGCGGTGCAGCGCGCCCACGATCTGGTAGCTGTCGACGAAGTTGATGTCCGCGCCGACGGTCGGGGTGCAGCGGCGGTAGACGAACGTGCCGTCCTGGCCGTGCCCGTAGCGGTTCTCGACGGTGCAGGCGGGCCAGTTCCCGGCGGCGCAGTCGCTGAACTCCGCGTTGAAGAAGAACGGGCCGAAGCTCTGGATGGCCTCGGTCCCGGTGAGGTCGCGGCCCGGGGCGGGGAACGGCGCCGCGGGCGCTCCGGGGTTCGTCGGGGCGGGAGCGCTCGGCGCGGGGGCGCCAGGGCGCGGCGTGATCGGGGCGGTGGGTGCCACGAGCTTGGCGACCGTGGGGCGCAGCGTCGTCGTCCGGGCTCGGGAGCGAACCGCGACGGACACCCTCTTGCCACGCAGCGCCCGTGCGTGGGTCGCCCGCGTGCCCGTGAGCTTTCCGCTGCGCCAGCTCCCGGGCCCGGTCTTCGCACCGGCGTACCGCGTGAGCGTGAGGACCGTTGAA
>JBFIDS010000237.1:0-5819 GCA_041603715.1 Paraconexibacter sp.
CCGCGGCGCGCAGGCGCGCCCGGCGGGATCCGCTCAGGGCGCGGAGGCGTCGCGCGCCCAGCCGCGTCGGGCGCAGCCTCACCGTCCGGCCGGCCCCGGAGACGGCATACCTCGTCCGCGCGACCGTGACGTATCCGCGTCCCGCCTGCACGGCGAGCGAGAGCGTCACGGGGCACGGAGGTCCGGCGGGGCAGGACAGCCGGGCCCGCAGCCCCTCCCCGACGACCGTCGTGCGCCGCTGCCGTGAGCGCGCGATGACCCCTGGGCCGGGGGGCCGGCGCAGCAGCGTCGCCCGCGACCGCCCCCGGGACAGGGCGCGCACGACCTCGTCGAGCACGGGCTTGGGCCGGTACTGCTCGTCGTGGAGGAGCATCCGGCCCTGCGAGCCGCGCCACGAATGATGGTCCGCGACCCCCCACACGGTGACGCCCGCGCACGCGGGCTCCGCGGCGCAGTCGGCGGCGATCCCGCGGTAGATCTCGGCCTGCTCGGCGGAGCGGTCGTGGCCGTCGAGCGTCGGCGGGAAGCCGACGTCGAGCTCGGTCACCTCGACCTCGAGCCCGAGCTCGCCGTAGGACCGCATGACCTCGCGGCGCTGCTCGGACGTGGGCAGGTTCACGTCCATGCCGACGTGCATCTGCATGCCGATCGCGTCGAGCGGCACGCCGCGGTCGCGGAAGTCGCGCGCCATGCGGAGCACGGACTGCTGGCGGGGGTTCGGCTGGTCGGCGGCGAACTCGTTGAAGAGGAGCCGCGCGCCGGGGTCGGCCTCCCGCGCGTAGCGGAACATGAGCTCGATGTAGTCCGGCCCGATCACCTCGAGGAGGACGTTTCGCTCGTAGGAGCCGTCGGCCGCGAAGGCCTCGTTGACGACGTCCCAGGTCCGCACGACGCCGGGGAAGTGGTCGCGGTAGTGGCGCATCACGGTGAAGATGTGGCGGCGCAGTTCGGCGAGGAGCGTCTCGCGCGTCCAGGCGGGCAGGCGCGGGATGACCATCCACCCCGGCAGGAACTTGCCGAACACGAGCGCGTGCCCGCGGATCGTGAGGCCGCGCTCGGCGGCGAACCGGGCCATGCGGTCGGCGACGCGGAAATCGAAGCGGCCGCGTGAGGGCTGCAGCCACGGCATCTTCATCTCGTTCTCGGGGACGAGGACGTCGAAGACCTGCGGCGGGCCGCCGACGACCCGGGCGTATCGCGGGTCGTACGGGCGCGGGCAGGCGAGCGGCCGCGGGCCGTCGAAGGGCCCTGGCTCCATACACGCCCACCACGTCGCGACGCCGAAGCTCGCCGGCCCGGGCGCGGGCTCGGCCTGCGCGGCGGTGGGCGCGCCGGCGAGCAGCGCGAGCGCGACAACCCACCCGCCGACCACCGCTGGAACCCGGACGCGACCCACGGAGGCGACCGTACCCCGGACGGAGGGCACGCGTCGAGGCCGTCATCGCGGAGACTCTGCGTCACTCTGGCCCCATCCAGCATTTCCGCCGCACCGCGCTCGTCGACCCCGAGGTCCACGGCGTGCCCAAGCACCTCGCGTTCGGGGCGGGCGGGCCGCACTTCTGCACCGGGTCGAGCCTCGGCCGTGAGATGGGCAAGGCCGCGCTCATCCACCTCTGCCTGCGCGTCCCGGACCTGACGCTGGACGGCGACGTGCACGACGTCGTGAGCAACTTCCTCAACGGCGTCCACGCGATGCCGGTGCGCGGGACCCCGCCGAGCTGACGCCGGAGGGGGGAGAAGTCCCGTGCGCGCGCCCTCATAGGGTGCATGCACGTGACCTCCGCCACCGACACCGCCGCCCTCGCCCACCTGCGCGCCCTCGCCGGGCCGCAGGCCGAGTTCCGGCGCGACCAGCTCGAGGCGGTCCGCGATCTCGTCGTGGACCGCGCCCGCGTCCTGTGCGTCCAGCGCACGGGGTGGGGCAAGAGCGCCGTCTACTTCGTCGCGACCACGCTGCTGCGCGAACGCGGCGCGGGTCCGACGCTCATCGTCTCCCCGCTGCTCGCGCTCATGCGCGACCAGATCCGCGCCGCCGCCCGCCTCGGCATCCGCGCTCGCACCATCAACTCGACGAACATGGGGGAGTGGGAGGAGGTGCGCGCCGCGCTCGCCGCCGACGAGGTCGATCTCCTCCTCATCAGCCCCGAGCGGCTCAACAACCCGCGCTTCCGCGACGAGACGCTCCCCGTGTTCGCGGCCGCCATCGGCCTCCTCGTCGTCGACGAGGCGCACTGCGTGAGCGACTGGGGTCACGACTTCCGTCCCGACTACCGTCGCATCCGCGACATGATCGGGCGGCTTCCGGAGGGGGTCGCGGTCCTCGGAACCACTGCGACGGCGAACGACCGCGTCGTCGACGACGTCACCGACCAGCTCGCCGCGGGCGACCCTCGCGCGCTGCGCGTCTACCGCGGGCCGCTCTCGCGTCGCTCGCTGCGCCTCGAGGTCCAGGACCTCCCCGACCAGGCGCAGCGGCTCGCATGGCTCGTCACGGTCCTGCCGCAGCTCGAGGGGTCCGGGATCGTCTACACGCTCACCAAGCGGGATGCCGACGTCGTCGCCGGCTTCCTGCAGGCCCACGGCCTCGCGGCGGCCGCGTACTCCGGCGACCAGGACGCCGACACCCGCCTGGCCGTGGAGTCGCGGCTGCGGGCGAACGACCTCAAGGCCGTCGTCGCGACGAGCGCGCTCGGGATGGGGTACGACAAACCCGACCTGCGCTGGGTCGTCCACTACCAGGCTCCGGGATCCGTCATCGCGTACTACCAGCAGGTTGGCCGCGCCGGGCGCGCCGTCCAGCACGCCGACGTCGTCCTGCTCCGTGGCCAGGAGGACCGCCGCATCCAGGACTTCTTCATCGAGCAGGCGTTCCCCCGGCGCGAGCACGTCGAGCGGGTCCTCGAGGTCCTCGGAGATCCCGACGGCGCGACGGTCGGTGCGCTGCAGGCCGCGGTGAACCTTGGCCGTGGTCGTCTCGACGCGATGCTCAAGGTCCTCGAGGTCGAGGGCGCCGTGCACCGGGAGGGTCAGCGCTGGTGGCGGGTGCAGGACTCCGGCTGGGAGTACGACGCCGAGCGCTACGCGGCGATCACCGCTCTACGCCGCCGCGAGCAGGAGGCCATGGCGGCGTTCGGGACGGACGGTCGCTGCCTGATGCGCGTGCTCCAGGAGGAGCTCGACGACCCGGGGGAGGGGGGCGAGGGCCCGCAGGACTGCGGGCGCTGCTCCGTGTGCACGCAGCCGCGCTTCGGCGCGCCGCTCGACCCTGTGCTCGTGCGGGAAGCGACGGCGTCGCTGCGCTCCCGTCCGCTCGTGCTCGACCCGAAGAAGATGGCCCCGGACCGCACGACCGGTCAGATGAAGAAGCTCCCGGCCGACGTTCTCGTCGAGCCCGGGCGAGCTCTGGCGCGGATCGCGGACGCAGGGTGGGATCCGCTCGTGCGCGGCGGGCTGGAGGCGGGACGGTTCGACGACGAGCTCGTCGTCGCGCTCGCCGAGCTCGTCCGGGACTGGGCGCCGGCGGGCATCGCGTGGGTCACGGCAGTGCCGTCACGGCGTCCGGGCGATCCGGTGTCCGACGTCGCTGAGCGGCTCGCCGGCGCGCTCGGCCTCCCGTTCAGCGCCGTTCTGCGACGGGTCGACGCCGAGCGCCCGCCCCAGTCCGAGATGCGCAATGCGCCGCAGCAGGCGGCCAACGTCCGCGGCGCGTTCGCCGTCGCGGAGGACTTGCCTCCCGGCGCCTGCCTCCTCGTCGACGACGCCCGGCTGTCGGGATGGACGCTCGCGATGGTCGACGGTCAGCTGCGCAAGCGCGGCGTCGCCGCAGTCTTCCCGCTCGTCCTGCGCACCGCGATCTGACCGCCCGAGGGCGCTCGTGCGACGGGTTGCAGGCGTATCGCGATGAGTTCATCATGAAAGCGATGAAGATGATCCAGGTCCGCAACGTCCCGGACGAGGTTCACCGGAAGCTAAAGATCCGTGCCGCAGAGCGGGGCGTGACCCTCTCCCGACTCGTCTACGACGCGGTCATCGACTACGCCGAGCGACCGACGTGGGAGGACTTCGAGCGCAAACTCGCGGCGATCCCGCACACCGGTGGTCCGGGCGGTCCGAGCGGCGCCGAGCTCGTGTGGGAAGCGCGCCGCGAGCGAGATCGCGAGCTCGCTCGCCGCACGAACATCGAATACCGCGCCGAGGACGAGGAGTGACCGACCACGTCATCGACGCGAGCGCGCTCGTCGATGCGCTGATCGACGAGGCAGGGGCGGGCGCGCCGGCGCGGTTCCTCTCCGGGCGTCCGGATCTCCACATGCCGGAGGTGGCAGCCGTCGAGGTCGTGTCCGCGCTCCGTGCGCACGAACGCGCTGGGCGCCGCTCCGACCTCGCTGCCGCACTCGACGCCTTCCTCGCGCTCCCCGCCATACGGTGGCGCACCACTGACGACGTCGTTCGGCGCTGCTGGGAGCTGCGGGAGAACATCTCCGCCTACGACGCCACGTACGTCGCGCTTGCCGAGCGCCTCGGCGCGACGCTCGTCACCACGGACGACCGGCTGGCCCGTGCCGTCCGCGTCCACACGACCGTCCGTGTCGCGGACTTGGGCGTCACCTGACCGTCAGTCGCCGTCGGGCTCGCCCGGCAGCGGCAGGCGCCCCGACTCGTCGATCGCGCCCGGCGTGCGGACGGGTTCGTCCGTGAGGTAGGCCGCCTGCGCGATGACGTGGGAGGCGACCGGAGTGGTGAGGAGGAGGAAGACGGCGATGAGCACGGAGCGCGCCGCGATGCTCCCGTCCCCGGTCGCGATCGACGCGCCGAGGAACGCGATCACGCCGAGGAACACGGCCTTCGAAGCCGCGTGCAGCTGCATGTAGACGTCGGGCATCCGGAACAGGCCGACGACCCCGATCGTCATGACGAGGATGCCGAGGACGACGAGCGCGTCCGAGATCCACTCGCCGACGCTCATCGGAACAGCTTCCCCTCGGTGTGGTACCGACACGCGGCGATCACCGCGATGAACGAGAGCACGGAGAGGAGGAGGGCCGCGTCGAGGTAGTACGACACGCCCTCGCTGTCACCGAACAGGACGAGCAGGGCGACGAGGATCAGGCTGATCATGTCGAGCGCGAGGATCCGCGTCGGCGCGCTGCGAGCCCGCACGACGAGGACCACGCTCGCGGCGATGAGGACCGCCATCCACACCACGGCGATGGAGAAGATCGTGTCGTTCATCAGGGGAACACCGCCTTCTGGAAACGCTGGTACAGATGCTCATGGTGAGCGCGGGACGCCTCCGGATCGCTCGCGTCGAGGACGTGGAGGTAGTAGACCCGGGCATCCCAGTCGATGTCCACGAGGAACTCGCCGGGGGACAGGGTGGCGGTGAGTGTCGTCACGACGACGCCGAGCTCGCTGCGCTCGCCGATCGGGAACGCGAGGATCCCGGGCGTGCGGAGCTCGCGCAGGCCGATCATGACGCGGGCGACGTTCCACGTGCCCACCGTGATCTCCCGGACGACGACGGCGGCGAACAGCGGCGCGCGGAGCAGCCGCCCGGCGAGACCCGGAATGCCGTCGGGGCCGGACGGGAGCAGGAACCGGCGCAGCGCGTAGAGCGCGGCCGCGCCGAGGAGCACCCCGGCGACCGCGTCGAGCGGATGCGTGCTCGCGAGAGTCAGCAGGTAGACCGCGGCGAGGATCAGCACGATCGGGACGGTGCGGCTGGTCATCGCGCGCCCCGCAGCACTCCGGCCGCCTCCTCGCTGATCGCGAGCAGCGGCTCCGGCCAGACCCCGAGGACGACGACGACGATCGCGACG
>JBFIDS010000238.1:0-5793 GCA_041603715.1 Paraconexibacter sp.
AGTCGGTCGACGAGCGCACGCGGCGCGTCGTCGTGATCACCGGGCCGAAGCGGGGTCCGGCGCAGCCGGAGGCGCTTTCCCCCAGTGGCCCGTACAACACCGAGGCGCAGGTCGACTCCCTGTTCCGCTTCGCCGGGCGCATCGCCGCCGACGGCCTCGACCGTCCCGAGGCGGGCCTCGACCTGCTCCTGCGTCATCCGCCGCGATTCATGCCGGGGGCGCCATCGCTGCGTGATGAGCCGTTCGACCTCGGGCGCCTCCGGGGGCAGGTCGCCGCGCTGCACCGCAGCGCGCTCGTCGTCCAGGGTCCGCCCGGGACGGGGAAGACGTGGACGGGGGCGCGCCTCGCCGTCGACCTCCTGCGCGCTCGGCGCAAGGTCGGCGTCGTGGCGACGTCCCACAAGGCGATCGACAACCTGCTGGAAGCGATCGACGAGGCCGCCGACGAGGAGGGCGTCACGTTCCGCGGCTGGAAGTGCGCGGAGGGCGAGAACGCCTACGAGAGCCCCCGCGTGTCCTCGAGCAAGACGCGTCCCGACGACGACGAGCACGGCACCGTCCGCCTCATCGCCGGCACCGCGTGGCTGTGGGCTCGCGAGGGCATGCAGGAGGAGGTCGACGTCCTCTTCGTCGACGAGGCCGGCCAGATGTCGCTGGCCGACGCGATCGCGGTCGCGGGAGGAGCGAAGAGCGTCGTCCTGCTCGGCGATCCGCAGCAGCTCGCGCACGTGAGCCAGGGCACGCACCCGCTCGGCTGCGGGCGCTCGGTGCTCGAGCACATGCTCTCAGGCGCGCAGACCGTCCCGCGTGATCGCGGCGTCTTCCTCGGCACGTCGTGGCGGATGCACCCGGACGTGTGCGGGTTTATCTCCCGCGCGATGTACGACGACAGCCTCACCTCGGTCCGGGGGTGTGACGTCCAGCGCGTCGACTCACCGGGGCTGTCCGGGAGCGGCCTGCGGCTGATCGGCGTCGAGCACAGCGACAACCGCGGCCGCTGCGAGGAGGAGGCCGAGCGGATCGTCGAGGAGGTCGCGCGCCTCCTCGACGGCGGGACCTACGTCGACCGCGAGGGCGTGACGCACCCGCTCACGCTCGACGACATCCTCGTCGTCGCGCCCTACAACGCGCAGGTGCGCTGTCTGCGTTCGCTGCTCCCGGAGGGCGCGCGCGTGGGCACGGTCGACAAGTTCCAGGGCCAGGAGGCGCCCGTCGTCCTCTTCTCGATGGCGAGCTCGAGCGGCGACGACGTGTCGCGCGGCATGAGCTTCCTCTTCAGCCGCAACCGGCTGAACGTCGCGGTCTCGCGCGCGCAGGCGCTCGCGGTCGTCGTGTGCTCACCGAAGCTGCTCGGGGCCAGGTGCTCGACGGTCGACGACATGCGGCTGGTGAACATGCTGTGCCGGTTCGCGGGGGAGGCCGAGCCGACGGTCACCAGCGGCGCGTGACCCCGTAGCGGTCGAGCCGCTCGTCGTTGCTGACGATCGCTAGCTGCTCGACCTGCGCCTGAGCGGCGAGCAGCCGATCGAACGGGTCCTTGTGGCCGGCGAGCGGCAGCTGTCGGACGGCCCAGGCGTGAGCGTCGGTGACCGTGAGGCACTCGAAGCCCTCGTCGCGGATCAGGGCGGGGAGATCGTCGGGAGCGTCGAGCTTGCCGAGGGAGGTCTTGATCGCGATCTCCCACAAGGACGCCGCGCTGACGAGGAGGACGTCGTCGTGCGATTCCATCGTGCCCTTGGCAGTCGGGGAAAGCGCCGCATCGTCGGTGAGGAACCACAGCAGAGCGTGGGTGTCGACCAGCCACGCGCTCACCCGGTGTAGTCCTCGAAGCCCTCGGGGATCTCGTCGAAGCCCGGCTTGATCTTGATCTTGCCCTTCAGCCCGCCGGCCTTGCGGGCGCGCGTGGCGGTGTAGGGGACGATCTTGGCCACGGGTACGTCGCCGCGCTGCACGACGATCTCCTCGCCGTCCTCGACGAGGGCGATGAGCTTGGAGAAGTTCGTCTTCGCTTCATGCATCTTGACCGGCTTCACGCGGCAGAGCGTACGTGAGTTAGTCCTGTTAGTCCACAAGCACGCCACGGTCCGGCCTCGTGCTCCTATGGGCGCACCCACTCACTTCGCCCGTGCCTCCCCCTCCGCGACGATGTCCCGCAGTACCTCCTCGAAGACGGCGTAGCGCTCGGCGCCCACCTGCCGCTTCCACCGTTGACCGACGCCCGCGCTCAGTCGCGACGCGGTGAGGACGAGATCCCATCCGCGGTCGGTGGCCCGGACCCGCTTCGCGCGGCCGTCCTCGGGGTCGGGGACGAGCGTGAGGTAACCGCTCGCCTCGAACGTACGGAGGAGGTCGTTGACCGCCTGCTTGCTGAGGCCGAGGCGGGCGGCGACCGCGGTGGGGCGCTGCTCGTCGAAGAGGAGCCGGCGCAGGATGGTGATCTGGTGCGGACGCACGTCGTCGAAGCCGCGTGCCGCGAGTCCGGCGGTGATCTCGTCCATCAGCTCCTCGTACGCCGCGCGCATGAGGGCGCCGACCTGCGGGGGTGGGGCGTGCCTCTCGGTTGACACGTTCAGTACGGTACCCCATACTAATTAGTACGACAAGCCGTACGATATTGACGAAGGGGATGGTTATGGGACCGGCGGAGATGCGGGCACTGATCGAGGAGCACATCCAGGCCGAGGTGGTGGGGGACACCGCCCGCGCGGTGGCGGTCTACACCGACGACGTGGAGCACGACGTCGTCGGCTGGCCGACGGGTCCCGTGCATGGGCCGGAGGCGGCGAAGGCCTTCTACGACCAGCTCGTGCAGATCCTCGGCGACCAGCAGATGGAGGTCACGCGGGAGCTGTTCGGCGACGACTTCTGCGTTGTCGAACACAACTGCACCGCGACGGTGAACGGCGACTTCATGGGGATCCCCGGCAACGGACGTCGGGTGACGTTCCGCATGCTGCACGTCTGGGAGTTCGCCGACGGTCGCATGCGGCGCGAGAACGTCTGGCTCGATGGCGGCTCGATCGCCGCGCAGCTGAGCGCGCCTGCCTGACCGCGTGGCCTACCTGCCCAGCGCCGGGACGGCGTGCGCGTGGCCGCGGCGCTGCGCCGCCTCGGTCGAGACGATCTCGCGGCCGAAGGGCCGCAGCCCGACCGTGATGAGCTTGAAGTTCGCCAGTCCGAGCGGGATGCCGATGATCGTCAGGCACAGGGCGATGCCGCTGACGATGTGCACGATCGTGAGCCACCAGCCGGCGATGAAGAACCAGATGACGTTGCCGACCGTCGAGCCGACGCCCTTGCCGGCCTGGGGGACGACCGCGCGCCCGAACGGCCAGACGCCGTAAACGGCGATCCGCAGCGAGGCGACACCGAACGGGATCGTGACGATGAGGATGAAGCAGAGCAGCGCGGCGACGGCGTAGCCGACGAAGAGCCAGAAGCCGGCGAACACGAACCAGATGATGTTGCCGAGCAGGCGCACGGCGGACTACCCGGTGGCGGCGCTCTCGGCGTCGACCGCGAGCGCCTCCTCGTAGAGCGAACGCCCGGCCGGGGTGAGCCAATAGTCAGGGCCGGCGACGGCGCTGGGGTTGAGTCCGAGGTCGTCGAGGATCTTCCAGATGAGGCCGGTGCACGAGTAGGTCTGGCCGTCGTGCTTCCACCGCAGAGCCTTCCTGAGCCCGAGTCCGGTCCACTCGGCAATCCGGAAATCGGGCGACGCGTCGATCTCGACCTGGATCGCAGCGCGTTGCTGCGGCGTGAAGGCGTCGAGCTTCATGGCGAGTTCGGTGCCGGGCCGGATGGTCCCCGCCTCGGAAAGGACGGTGACCGTGTTGCGGCGGCGTCCGACGGATTCGCGCTGGACCTCCTCGGCCTCGCGGCGGCGGCGCTTGACGAGGTAGTCCTCGGCCGCCGGCGGCGGGAGGATCTGGCGGGATGTGAGGATCGCGCGTCCGTCGCCGTCCCGGCGGGCGGTGATCTCGATGCAGCCGATGTCCAGGCCGAGGTCGTGGAGGAACAGAACCACGTGGGTGACGGACGGACCGAAGCCGTTGGCCACGATGCGCGTGCGGATCGGACCGAGCTCGCGATCGACGAGCGCAGGGGCGTGCTCCATGATCACTTGGCGAGCGTCTTCCGGATCGCAGGAGTGGTAGCGGGCGTACTGCTCGATGACGTCACCGACGGTGAGCTGGGAGCAGTAGGCCGTGTACTTCAGCGCCTGCAACTCGGTGGTGTCGGGCGCTTCGTCGCGCTTGAGCTCGGCGACGAGCAGCGACCCCGAGGAGTCGAGGAACAGGATGTCGAGCCGGTCCGCGACGCGCCGGTCGCGAAGCTGCCACTGGTCGAACTCCGTCGTGATGACGAGCAGGTCCTGCTCGATGATCTCCGTGTAGCGCTCGATCCAGCGCTGAAGGTCGGCTCGTTCCTTGATCCCGGCGGCCGCAAGCCCGATGTCCTCCATCAGCTCCGCCTCGAACGACTCGAGGTCGACGGCGAACGACATCTCGTGGCGTTTCACGGACACGCGCGCCAGCCTACGCGACGGGGTGGGGGCGCTTGACGGCGGTCATACGGGTGAGGTCCTCGAGCGTCGATGCGATCTGACGTGCGAGTCGAGCGAGCCCATGGGCGTGCGCCGCCCTTTTCCCAAGAGCGTTCTGTCATGGACGACGACACGGCGACGTACGGCTGGCTCGCCAGGGAACTCCTTGCGTCTGCGGGCAGCAGCGAAGCGTAGGACCGCCAGCGACGCATCGTAAAGACGAATGCCATGATCGAGCAGTACAGAGAAGATAGGAGCCGCGACGACGGAGAAGGCGCTGGATCCGACGACGATGAGCCCGGCCGCAGCGGTCTTCGACGTTGACGGAGCGCCTGACGGAAAGCTCGTGAAGCTGTTGCAGATGCCGGACTCGCTCGAGGTGAGCGTGGGCTGAGGCGCCAGCACGGCCCGGCTCACGGGTCGAGGTCGAGCTGCCATGTGTAGCTCCCTTGCGTGTAGTTGATCGTCGCGTCGACCCCGTAACCGCGGCGGCCCGAGTCGCCGGTGCGCTCGGTTGCGACCAGGCATTCGAACTTGCCGGTCGCCTCGTCGAGGTCCTCGATCCCGCCGCTCACCGGTACACAGCTCGTTCCGAGGATCGGCCCTTCGAGCACTCCCTCCGAAACGCGCTTGCGGAAGTCGGCCGTCACCGACTTTCTCAGCGCCTGGACGAGATCGCGTCGGCCGTCGACCTCGATCTCCTCCGTGAACTCGGCCAGCTCCTGCTCCTCCGCCTCGGCCTTCTCGGCCGCGATCCGCGCGCGCTCACGCCGGTCCTCGGCACGCTCGCGCGCCTCCGCCTGCTCCCGCCGCTCGCGAGCGTCGGCGTCGCGATCGACTTTGACCGCGTATCCCGCGCCTGCCCCGGCGACAAGCAGGAGGGCGACGAGCAGCAGGACGATCCGGCGCGACGGGCGCCGACGCTTGCGCGGCGGGCCGGTGTCACCCGCGAGCAGCGACGCCTTCTGCGCGGCGAACTCGTCGTCCGTGAGCACACCATCGCGATGCAGGTCGCCGAGACGTCGCAGTTGATCGACGACGTCGGGCGCCGATCCCTGTCGGACCGGAGAGTCCTGCGCGGTTTCGGTGTCGTCGGCTGTCTCCGGGCCGATGCTGTCGTCGGGCATCTCGTGTCTCCTCGTCGGCGTGCAGCGACGGCGCTCTCGCCGTGCGTTCTTCGAGTCGTCGCGGGGTCCGCCGATCTGACGCCCGGGGTTGACGGCGTCAGCGCGCCCCCCCCCCCCCCC
>JBFIDS010000239.1:0-5771 GCA_041603715.1 Paraconexibacter sp.
AACGGCCCTCTCGGGCCGTCGTTGCGGCTCGTCGACCCGGTGTCCCTCGCGACGCTCGCGACGCTCCCGCTCCCGCTCCGGCCGTCGGCCGACCGGACGGACCTCGCCGGAGGGACGCACTTCGTCGTGCGGGCGGACGGAACGCTCCTCGTGCCCACGCACGCCGGCACGCTCATCAGCGTCGACACGGCGGGCGGCGGGCTCGTGCAGACCGGTGCGATCGATCTCGGTGGCGTGCTCGCCGAGGGCGAGAGGCCGTTCGCGGTCGGCGCGGGGTACGACGGGCGCGACTGGGTCGCCGGCACCGCGGGGACGGTCGTCACCGTTCCGCGTGACGGGGGCGGGGTGAAGGGGATCGCACTGAGCGAGGAGATCGCCGAGGACGTGGCGACGGCGCCGAGCGGGACGTACGTCGTCACGAGCGAGGCCCTGTACCGGCTCGTCGCGCGCCGGGACGGGACGCCCCGTGTCGTGTGGCGCCTGCCGATCAACGGGGGCGTGGCGGACACGAGCGCGGGTCGGCTGCACGGGGGGTCGGGCACGCCTCCCGTCGTGCTGCCGGACGGGAAGGTCGCGGTCGCCGACGCGCGCAACCCGCCGCGCATCGTCGTTGCTCGTGTGTCGGGCCGCGAGTCGCGGCGGCTCGCGTGTCTCGTCGATGTCTTCGAGGACCGCGAGGGGAGCGTCGAGGCGCACCTCACGGTCGCCGGCCGGTCCCTCGTCGTGAGCAACGCATACGGGTATCAGGGCCTTCTCACGACCGAGGGCGGCCGCACGACGACGGGCGGCATGACGCGCGTCGTGGTCGGCAGGCGCGGCTGTCGGACCGCGTGGCGCTCGGACGTCATCTCGCCGTCGGCGCAGCCAGTCGTCTCACGCGCGACGGGGCTCCTCTACACGCTCGAGAAGCCCGCGGGCTTCCCGGACCGCTGGAACCTCGCCGCACTGGACTGGCGGACCGGCGCGCTGCGATTCTCCGCGCTCGCGGGGGAGGGCCTCGGGTTCAACTCCGACGGCGGCCCGGTCGTGCTCGGCCCGGACGGCGCGGCCTACGCCGGCACGTTCGGGGGGCTCGTGCGGTTCGCGGACCTCGCGGGCTAGGGCCGCAGCCACCGGCAGCGCCACGTGCGCGGCGCTCGAAAAGGCGGAGGGGGAGGGATTCGAACCCTCGGTACGCTTGCACGCACAACGGTTTTCGAGACCGCCCCGTTCAACCACTCCGGCACCCCTCCGCGGGACCCGTTCGGGCGGACTGGCAGGGTAGCGGGCGCCGGGCGCGGGCGTCTTGCCGTGGGCCGGCCGCTCGAGCGACTCAGGGCTCGGGGCGGGTGAGCGCGGGCCCCGTCGAGATCCAGAGCCCGTGGGCCTGCGCGACGACCTCGCCGGCGTGGGTCATCGAGCCCGTCATCCACACCTTCTTGCCGTCGACGCGCTCGAGACGTCCAGTGAGCTCGCACTCGCTCGGCGTGGCGACCGCGGCGCGGTAGTCGATCTCCAGGCGGGCGGTGACCGCGTGCACGCCGGTCGCCACGCAGGCGCAGCGACCGAGCACCTCGTCCAGCGCGGTGGCGATCAGGCCGCCGTGGACGAGTCCGTTCCCGCCCTCGTGATGCGACTCGAAGCGGACCGTCGCCGCCATCGTGTCCGTGGTCGGGTGATGGCCGACGAACGCGAGGCCGTACGGGTTGTCCGCTCCGCAGGCCGCGCAGAGGGGGTTGTGGGCCGCGTACGTCGCGGCGAGGTCCTCGAAGGTCGACACCCGGCGCATTCTCGCGGATGGTCGCCGGCGCCGGGCGGCCGCTACTCCTCTGCGGCCAGCCGTAGCGCCTGTCGCACCGTGTCCAGGTCGACGCCCTCCAACCGTAGGACCTTGTCGCGTGCCTTCTCTCCCCGCAGCACCGAGACCCGGGACGGCGCGAGGCCCACCGCCCGCGCGACGAGCTTGCACAGCGCCGCGTTCGTCTTCCCGTCGACCGGGGGCGCGGAGACGCGCGCGACGAGGACGCCGTCGTCGCGCATCGCGACGACACCGGCCCGGCTCGCGCGGGGCTGCAGGCGGACGGGGAGATCGGCGTGCGTCAGCGTCGCAGCGTCCCCAGGCGGACGGGAAGGTGGCGCAGCTGGTTGGCGAACGGGGACGCGACCCAGGTCGGCTCACCGGCCAGCTCCATCTCCGGGTAGCGCGCGAGCGTCTCCTCGATCAGCACCCGCAGCTCGAGCCGGGCGAGCGCCGTGCCGAGGCAGAAGTGCCGCCCGCCCGCACCGAAGGCCTGGTGTTCAGGGTTGCGCTCGACGTCGAAGCGGTCGGGGTCCTCGAAGCGCTCCTCGTCGCGGTTGGACGACGGATACCAGAGGACGACCTTGTCGCCCGCCTTGATCTCGGCGTCGCCGAGGGTGACGTCGCGGGTGGCGGTACGGCGGAAGTGGCCGAAGGCGGGAAACATTCGCAGCGCCTCCTCGACCGCGCTCGGCACGAGCGACGGATCGGCGAGGAGCTTGTCGCGCTGGTCTTGGTTTTCGATCAGCGCGCGCATGGCGGCCGTGTAGGTCGCCTTCGTCGAGTCGTTGCCCGCGGCCATGAGCAGGAAGAAGCCCATGACGATCTCGTGCTCCTCGAGGCGCTCGCCGTCGACCTCGGCGTGGACGAGCACGCTGAGGAGGTCGTCGGTCGGCTGCTCGCGCCGCTGCTCGATGAGGACCTGACAGCGCTCGAACAGCTGCGGCACCTCGTGCTCCATGAGCGTCGCGTCGGGCGGGCGGTCCTCTTCGCCGAACGCGAGGAACGCGTTGACGAGCTCGGCCCAGCGCGCGTCGTCCTCGGGTGCGATCCCCATGAAGCTGCCGATCACCCGTGCGACGACGGGCTGCGCGACGTTCTCGACGAGGTCGCAGGTCTCGCGACCCTCGAGCCCGTCGAGTACCCCCGTCGCGATCGCGCGGATCTCGTCCTCGTGCTCGGCGATCCGCTTCGGCGTGAACCCGCGCTGGAACAGACCCTTGAGGCGGTCGTGCTTGGGCGGGTCCATCCCGATGAACATCGCCTGGATGAGCTCGACGGGCATGACGGCGTCGGAGACGGTCGTGATGCCGTGCGCGGAGGAGTAGGTCTGCCAGTCGCGGCTCACCGTGTGGATGTCGTCCCATCGCGTCACCGACCAGAAGCCGGCCTCGGTCGGGTACTCGGTGATGCCGCTGCTCCAGTGCACCGGGCACCGCGCCCGCAGGTCGCGGAAGGTCGCGTGCGGCGGGCCCTCTGTCCACAGGTGGTTGTCCGCGACGCGGACGTCCTCGAGAGCCTCGGGCCTGTTCTCGGTCGCCATCTCACGACCGTACCCGACGGACTGGCCGCGCAGCCAGTCTTCGCGCCGCGGCCCGCCTGTCACGCCGCCCGCGTGACGGGCACGAGCCGAACTTGGTGAGGCAGCCCCCCTTGCACGGGGTCTCCCTCACCAAGTTCGCGGGCCACCGCGGGGAGCGGCGGCGTTCGGTCAGGCGTTCCGGCCGCCGAGGGCGGCACGGACGTCCGCGACGACCTCGACACGGGCCGGCCCGGTCAGTTGCGCGGACGTGTATCGGCGCACGTCGTATCCCCGGCGCCGCAGCCAGAGGTCGCGCTCGGCGTCCACGGCAGCCTGACGAGGCAGGGTGTGCTGCCCGCCGTCGAGCTCCACCACCAGGCGCTCCGCCGCCCACAGGCAGTCGACCGTCCACGGGCCGACCCGCGCGTTGCGCGCCGGGAGCTTGATCGCCGCCTCGATGAGCAGCTGTCGGAAGCGGCGCTCCAGTCGGCTGCGCATCTCGCCGAACCCGGGGACGTGGACGTCGAGCGCCGCCCGCAGCCGAGCGCTGCCCGGATGTCCGCGACGCAGCACGTCCAGGACGTCGGCGGGACGGACGCGGTGGTGGAACTCGGCCTCGGCGAGTGCCGCGAGCAGCGGCGCCGGGTGGAAACGCACGGCGAGGTCGAGGAGCGTGCGGGTCGGTGTCGTGAGACGCAGCCCGAGGTGGGTCGTCACGTCGCCGGGCCGCAGGGTCGTGCGGTGAACCGTGATCCCGGTCGGGGCGACGAGCTCGAGGCGGGTCGCGACGTCGACGGTGTCCCCCGCGGCCGGGACGATCTCCCAGCGCCGTGCCGCGGTGAGGTGGCTCAGGACGACGCGTCCGTCGAAGTGGAGAAGCGCCGCATGGGGCCGGGCGTCGGGCGGCAGCAGTTCGAGCGGCGCGACCGAGTACACACCGGGATGGACGTCGAGCAGCAGCCGAGCCGCGCGGGCGCGGTCGACCGCCTTCGCCGTGAGGCCACGGGCGAGCAGTTGCCGGCGAGCGACGAGACCGTGCTGCCGCAGCGCCAACGCGTGAACTTGGTGAGGGAGACCCCGCATGACGGGGTCTGCTTCGCCAGGTTGGGGTCGCGGTCCGAGGTGGGGAGCCGCGACATCGACGGACGTCGCAGGCGTCGGGCCCGCTCAGGCGTCGATGAGCCGCGCGCGGAGCGCGGCCTGCTCGTCGGGACCGAAGCCCTCCTTCTCGAGCCAGCCTCCGACACCGCCGTGGTCGCGCTCGACGAGCTCGAAGATGCGCTCCATCGCGCCGGGCTGGGGAGCGTGGCTCGCCGGGTCCCACTTGCGCAGCTCCGCGCCGTAGGTCGGGGTCGCGGCGAGGCGCGCGACGATCGCGTCGATGTTCTCCCCGGTCGCGAGGTAGTCCGCGGCGATCGCCTCGACGGACACGCCCGCCACCGCGAGCGCGAGCGCGACGACGACCCCCGTACGGTCCTTGCCGGCGGCGTAGTGCACGAGGGTCGCCCCGTCGTGATCGGCGATCGAGCGCAGCGCCCCGATGATCGAGTCGGGGCGCCGGGCGAGATAGCCGAGGTAGGCGCGGACGGTCGGCGTCTCGCCCTCCGGGCCCGCTCCGGCGCCGTCACCCCACGGCGCGATGGTCTGAAGGTCGAGGTCGGTTCCGCCGCCGGTCGCCGGGTACAGCGAGCGGTGCTCGATCCGCACGCGGGGGTCGGCGACGAGCGGGCCGTCGCCCTCGCCGGCCAGCTCGTACTCGGTGCGGAGGTCGACGACGACGCGCACGCCGTGGACGTCGACGAGCGTCTCGATGTCGGCCGGGGTGAGGTCCTGGAGGTTGTCGGACCGCAGGAGCACGCCGGACGCGATGGCTCCGCCGCCGGCGACCGGCAGGCCGCCGACATCACGGGCGTTCACCGCGCCGTCGAGGGGGATGGTCGTCGTCACGGTCTCGTCGGCAGGCACCCCCTACACGGTACGCGAGGTCCACAAACAACAATGTTCATATATGGTGACCGGATGCTCGGTCGACGACGTGCACGACCCCTCGCGGGACGCCGCGTGCTCATCACCGGCGCGGCGCGCGGGATCGGCGCCCACACCGCGCGCCGGCTCCACGGGCGGGGGGCCCGCGTCGCGCTCGCGGGCCTCGAGCCCGACGCGCTCGCGGCGGTCGCCGCCGACTGCGGCGGAGCGCCGTGGTGGGAGTGCGACGTCACCGATCGCTCGCGCGTCGAGACCGTCGTGGAGGAGGCGGTCGCCGCGCTCGGTGGTCTCGACGTCGTCATGGCCAACGCGGGCGTCGCCGCCCAGATCGCGATCGTCGGAGGTGACGCGGACGTGTGGGACCGCACGATCGACGTCAACCTGCACGGGGTCTTCAACACCGTGCGGGCGGCGGGGCCGCACGTGAGCCACCGGGGCGGCTCCGTCCTCGTCGTCTCCTCGCTCGCCGCGGCGATGCACCTCCCG
>JBFIDS010000240.1:0-5751 GCA_041603715.1 Paraconexibacter sp.
ACCCGGAGCGCATGGAGGCGCACCTCGAGCACGGCGCGCGGACGCAGCCGGTCGCGCCGCGGACCGAGCGGGCCCCGGGGAGGACGCTCTCGGCGATCCTCGACGAGGCCGGTGTCACCGACATCGACCTGCTGTCGCTGGATGTCGAAGGCTCCGAGGTCGCCGCGCTGCGCGGGCTCGACCTCACGCGCCACCGCCCCCGGTTCGTCCTCGTGGAGGTCCTCGATCCCGCCGATCTCGCCCCGGTCGCCGCCTGTCTCGGTGAGGGCTACGTCGACCACGGGCGCGTGACGCCCCAGGACCACCTCTTCGTCCGCCGATGAGGATCCTCCTCCACGACCCCTCGGCCGGCGGTCATCACGCGGCGATGCTGCGCGGGGTGCTCGACGCGCTGCGCGCCGAGCACGACGTCATCGTCGCGGCCCGACCCGAGCTGCTCGAGGAGTGTGGGAACGTCGTCGCGGACGTCGTCCCGCTGTCGGCGGACGCCGCGTCCGGTGCGAGCGCGGACCTCGACGCGTTCGATGCTGCCACCGCGGCCGTCCGGCCCGACCACCGCCTGCACCTCTACGCGATCCGGCCCGTCCTCGCCCGCTGGCTGCGACGCCGCGCGCACGAGGTGCCGACGAGCGTGCTCGTCATCTCCCCTGCGGCGCTCCACTACCCGCGCGCCTACGCGACGCCTCTGAGCCCGCACGAATGGGGCAACGCGCTCGTGAAGGAGGCGCTCGTGAGGGCGTTCTGCCGTCGGCGCGACGCCCACGCGGTCCTCACGATGGATCCGCTCGCCGCGGAACGCTGGGCGCGGTCGGCACGCGCCCCAGCGTTCGCGCTCCCCGAGCCGCCGGTGCCACCCGTGCCGGCGGTGAGCACTCATTCGGGGGTCGTCGTCTACGGCGCGCTCAGCGAGCGCAAGGGCATCGGCCACGTCACCGCGGCGCTGTCGAGCGGGGCGGACGGACTGCGCGTCGTCGTCGCGGGCCGGGCCGACCCCGACTACGCCCCGTTGCTCGACCGTGAGCTCGCCGCGCTGCGTGGGGCCGGCGTGCGCGTCGAGGAGCACCGCGGGTGGATCGAGGACGCAGACGCGCTGGCGCTGCTCGCCTCCGCGGCCTGCGCAGCGGTCCTCTACGTCGGCCACAAGGGGACGTCCCGCGTCCTCGTGGAGGCGGCGACCGCCGGCACGCCGGTCGTCGCGCACGACGAGGGACTGCTCGGCGCGCTCGTGCGCCGCCACGGGCTCGGTCTCACCGTGAACGCTCGGGACCCCGCTGCCGTGCGCGCCGCGCTGATCGAGCTGACCGCGGACCCGGCGGCCTCGAGGGCCCGCTACGCGGCGAGGCTGGGCGAGTTCGCCGCGGCCTCCTCGCCGGCGCAGTTCCGAAGGGCGGTCTGCGCGCCGTTCGCAACCGACGCGAGCCCCCGGTCGGTCGCGGGCCCGGTTCCGACGCAGCCGCGCTGCGCGCCCTCCTGATCGCCGCGGACCTCGGCCCTCAGGGCGCCTTGCCGGGGGGTGCCTGCGGTACGGGCCGCGCCCACGGTCGCGCGAGCCACAGAACGAGGCCGAGTCGCTGCCGCACGGCGTCGATCGCGACGAGCCCGACGCGCACCCGGTCGACGGTGTTCCCGTACGCGTTCGCCGCGGTCGAGGCCGCCACGACACGCCCGTCGATCCTCACCTCGCTGCGGGCCGTGCCCGCACGGCCGAGACGCTGGCGCACCTCGAGCCGGAACCAACGGCCCTCGGGGAGCGCGAAGGGCGGGCCGATCGCGGTCTCCTCGACACCGAGGCGCTGTCGGATGAGGTGCCCGCGCCGGTCGTCGGCGAAGACGACGACCCCCGAGCGGTGGGTCCGGCTCGGCTCGGTCGGATAGTCGTCCCAGCGGAGCAGGTCGACCTGTCCCTGCAGTCGTGCGGCGAAGCCCTCCGGCAGGAGGAGATCCACGCCGAAGCGGACGTCGTCCCCCTCCCGCCAGGCGACGTCGATACGACCGCGCGCGTACGCGTTCCCGCCGCCCTCGACGGAGGTCCGCAAGGCCCCGGGACGCGCACGCGGAGGGTCGGCGCCGGGGGTGACCTGCCCGCGCAGTGCCTCCGCCGAGTCGAGGCCGGGGGCGAGCGGGAAGGGGCGCTCGGCGGGGACCGGGCCGGTCGACGGGGACAGCCGTGGCCGCGACGACGGATCCGTCGGGCTCCGCCCTTCCGGCGTGCCGGGATCATCCGTGGAGACGGTGGTCGCGAGCACGGCCGCCGCGATCAGCGGGAGCGCCCACAGGCGCCGGCGCCGCCGCGTGCGGTTCACCGCCCCCTGGACGCGCGGTCGAAGACCCGCAACGCGGCCGCCTGGGCTGCGGTGCTGCGCAGCGTGTGGTCGTGGCCGGGGAGCCGCTGGAATCGGACTCCGGGGGTCGCCTCGAGCCGGGCGCGGGTTCCGTCGCGGGTGATCTCCGCCTCGAGCGGCTCGCCGCTGGAGAAACCGATCGTGACCGTCGTGCGCCCGTCCGCGAGCGGGGCGAGCAGCGCCTCGAGGCGGTCGGGGGGCGGACGTCGCCGCGTGTCACGCGGGGCGCGGACGAGGGCACGGGCGGCGGCCGCCACCCGCCCGCCGTCGAGCTCGCCCCGCGCGGCGCGCCCCCAGACGGCGGGGTCGAGCGCGCGTCGCATGTGGCGCAGGTCGCGCCGGGTCTGCGCGCCGCGGTCGTAGACGAACGCGCCCGGGTTGAGCATGATCGCGCCCGTGACGCGGGGGTCCCCCGCGAGGTGGAAGGCCGCCCAGGCCCCCGAGCAGAGTCCGCCGACCACGAATCGGGGATCGAGGCCCGCTGTTTCGAGCGCACCGAGGATCGCCCTGGCCCGGGCTTCGACGGCCGGCGCGTAGAACGCGTCGGCCTCCCACGGCGCCGCGCCGCCGGCGTCGGCGTCGCCGATCCCGTCGGCGTCGACGCGCACGACGGTGCTGCCGCGCGCGGCGAGCCGCCGGGCGGCTTCGGTCCACAGGCGGTTCGGCCCCGTCTGACGGACCGCTCCCGCGTTGAGGAGTACGAGGGTCGGTCCCGTGGAGGGCCCGGTGGCGGGCGCGGAGAGCGTCCCCGTCGCGCCGCGCCCCCCGCCGGGCAGGAGGATCGCCCGCTCGCGGACGCCGGGCACCGGACGGTGCTCGCGCGGGTCAGCGGGTCGCAGGCCGGACGCGCGGGCCGCGGGCGTTCCGCATGCGAGCCATCTCTCGACGGTCGCGGCGACGGCACCGGGGAGCGTGGAGCGTTCGGGGTGATCGGTCATCGAGGCCCAGGAGCCGTCGTCGTCGGCGGGGGTGACCTCGGCTCCCGGGAACTCGTCCCGCGTGTGCGCGTCCCGATCGAGCACGAGCACGCGGCGCAGGCTCCGGCCGCGCACGTCGCGGTGATGGAGAGCGACGAGGTCGTGCATGGTCTCGTCGCTCAGGAGGAAGCCCCCTGCGTGCAAGCCGCCGATCTCGTCCGGCGGGTCGGCGGGCGGGACGCCGGAGAGCAGCGCGAAGGCGCGCTGCTCGCGGATGAACCGCCGCCCGTCGGTGTGGGTGCCCCACAGGACGAGCGACGAGATGGGCGCGCCGTCGCGCACGGCCTGCGCCGCGAGCAGCCCGCTGAGGCCGAGGCCGATCACGGCGACGTCGTCGGCTCCCGCGAGATCGCACAGCCACGTCGCGGACACGGCGATGCTGTCGATCCAGGCCGCGACGAGCCCGCCGTCCCGGGGCCCGCCCGCGCTGTTGCCGGTGCCCACGAGGTCGATCCGCAGCGTCGGGTGACCGGCCGCGGCGAGGCGCCGCGCCCAGTCCCAGCGCGCACGGTAGGAGGCGACCTCCGCCCAGCCCCAGGGAGGGCAGAGCAGCACCGGCTGCCGCAGCGGGCCACCCGCGGGCGGCAGGTCCAGGCGCCCGGCCACGTGTCCCGCGCGCGACGGGACGTACACCGCCCGGGTGTCGTCGACGACGGTCACGTGCCGATCTCGATCCGGCCGTGCAGCTCGAGCGCCGTCACCCAGCCGGTGGCGGCCTCCACCGGCCGGTTCGGATCGCGCTCCAGGCCGATCACGCGGGTCTCGCCGGGAGCGAGATCGAACGCGTCGTCGAGCGGGCGTCGACCCGGCACGTGGAGGCGGACGCCACGGACGAGCCTGCGGGTGCTCAGGATGACGCTGACCGCAGGTTCCGGGCCGGGCCCCCACGTCGCCCGCAGCCCGAGCCCGGCCGCATCGTGGCGCTCGGGCAGGGCCGGTCCGATGGTCCGGCAGACCTGGCCGAGGAGACTGCCGTCCGGCGCCTCGAGGCGGGCGACGACGAGGTCGTGCGACAGCGGGCCGAAGCGGTAGTGGTGCCCCACGTCGACGAAGCCGCCGAGCATCTCCTCGGCGTCGATCTCCAGGGCCGCGTGCGGCGCCACCGCGATCGTCCGGCCGGCGATGTCCACCGGGTGCTCGCCATCGCGGTGGAGCGCGAGCGTCAGCCAGGCCGAGAGGGGCCGTGGCGGGTCGTTGGCCACGTGGATCCGCAGGCCGCCGAGCCCCTCGTCGACGATCCAGAGGGCGATCGGCGCGAGCGCGCGACGGAGGTGGTGGTAGGCGGCCTTCCTGCCGCCTCGGTGGTCGAGGAGGCCCCAGCCGGCGCCCGGGGCCACGTCCCGCCACCACAGCACGATCCCGCCGTGGCAGGGCGAGTCCGCTCGACGCCACTCCCCGAAGACGGTCGCCATCACCTCCCCGGTGAGAGCGCGCGAGAGCTCGAGGTAGCGCTCCGGGTCCTCGACGCGCAGCTCGTCGGGTTCCACGCCGAAGCGTCGGCGCAGGTATCCGTCGCGGACGTCGGCGAAGTCCCAGCTCGCCCCCGCGTCACGCGGCACGCCTCCGCGAGGGCCGACGGCGGCGACGACCGCCTCGTCCGGCACGTTCGCGAACGCGAGACACTCGGAGGCGAACCGCACCCCGGCGGCGCGCACGTCCTCGACGGGCCGGCCGTAGCCGCCGACACCGAACCAGTTGGCGACCCCGCGGTCCGGGACGAACGGCCGGGTGCCTCCGGACGGCGCGGACGGCACGTGGACGGCGTCGCAGTCGGCCCGTGCGAGCAGCGCGGGGACCTGCTCCCCGAAGAACTCGCCGCGGCCGAGGGCGGGGTCGAGCCCCATCATCGCGACCTGCTGCTCGACCTCCGAGTTGCCGCACACCACCGCGAGGCTCGGCCGCCACGCGAGCGCGCGCACGACGGCGTCGACCTCCTCGGTGGCCGCCTGCGCGAACTCGGGGTCCGAGAAGGGGTAGTCGAGGTTCGCGAACATCAGGTCCTGCCAGACGAGGATCCCGAGCTCGTCGCAGAGGTCGTGGAACGCGGAGGACTCGTAGTGGGTGGTCCCCGGGATCCGCAGCATGTTGAGACCGGCGTCGCGGGCGGCGAGCACCGTCGCGCGCAGCTCGGCGGGGTCCGGGTTCAGCGTGATCGGATCGGGCGGGGTCCAGACGGCTCCGCGAGCGAACACCTGCACCCCGTTGACGTGGAGGTCGAGTCCGTCCACTTCGACCCGGTGGGCCGGCCCGGCGCCCGGGGCGAGGGAGCGGAAGCCCACGCGGCCCAGGTCGATCTCCGTGGACCCCGTCTCGTCCGTGAGCACGAGCGTGGCGCGGTGCAGCGCCGGTGTGCCGTGGGTGTGCGGCCACCAGGGGGCGACGTCGGCGATCGTGAGCTCGCCGCTGATCGTCGGGGCGCCGGCGGCGCCACC
>JBFIDS010000241.1:0-5736 GCA_041603715.1 Paraconexibacter sp.
CGCGGCCACGATGCCGGCGACCCTGCTCGGGTCCCACCCGTCCGCCTGCTGCTCCTTCTCCGGGGCCATCCCCGTCACCTCCGTGGGTCGTTGTCAAGACCCATGAGGCGCGAGACGGGGAGGTTCTCCCCCCTTGGTCAGCCCGGCGGCTCGACGTGGCCGCGGATCGCGGTGCCCGCGTCGTCGAGCCAGCCCTTCGTGCGCGCGTAGGAGACCATCCCGTCGAAGCCCTTGCGCCATCCGGGCTCGTCGCGACGGTCGGGGACGAGGTCGAGCAGCGCCTCGATGTCGACGAAGACGTGGCCCGCGTCGGCGGGCCGGCCGATGGTGCCGACGACCACCGCGAGGCGTTCCTCGTCGCCGATCGCATCGGCGGGGACGACGACCTTGAAGGACTGCAGGTCGTCGGGCTCGAGGAGGGCCGGCGCGCCGGCGGAGAGATCGACGTTCATGACGTCAGGCTACGGGGCGAGGCGGGTCGATCCGCTGCCAGTCGGGCTGCGGCGCGCGCACGAGCGGACAGACCGCGCCCCCGGGAGGCGCGATCTCGGACTCCTCGACCGTGCAGCCGTCCGGACCCTCCAACGACCGGTGCTGGAACTGGCCGTCCCACGCCCAGCCGCCGAGCCGCGTCGTCTCGACGTCCCGGGCGTAGGTGCGCGTGTTGATCCCGTAGCGCGTCGCGCCCCCGCGGTCCTTGCACCCGCCGGTGTCGCTGTTGCAACCGAGGTACCAGGCCACTGCTCCGCTCGCGAACGACGGCGCGAGCAGCCGCTGGCCGCTCAGCCCGGTGGTGATGTACATGAGCTGCTGGGTGTTCGTGCGCTCGATCGTCGTGAGGCGCATCTCGTTCTGGCGGAAGCCGCCCGCGCCGTCGACCTCGTACGTCCACGTCTGCCCGACCCATCGGCCCCACATCTCCAGCGCGGTGACGCGCTCACGCTCGATCGGGCGGCAGGTCGGCGGGTCGACGGCGATGCAGCGCCGGTCGGGGAGGTTCGCGAGCCGCTCCGACGGCCGGGCGCGCGGCGCGAGGAGCGGCTTGGTGTACGGCACGTCGCGATCGCCGTAGCGGCGGGCGAAGGCGATGCGTCCGCGCCAGATCGTCGGCGCGGTCTCGTCGTTGCCGCTCGTGTTCGCGTTGCGGACGGGGCGCACCGGGCCGCCGAACGGGTTCGTGACGAACAGGTCGCAGTTCGGCGTACACCGGGACACGATCAGCGCCGGGCGGCCGCGCGTGTCCGACCCGATGTCGACGTCGAAGGGCCTCGACTGCGGTGGGACCTGCGTGACGTCGACGGGCGCCCCCGCCTCGGAGCGGATCGCAAGGCGATAGGCCGACCCGTCCCACCGCGAGAGGACGGTCAGGCCTGCGTGCTCCCGCAGCGGGGTGGCGCGGCTCGTCTCGGTCTCCTGCGCGGTGGCCGCCGCCGGCAATGCGGCGATGGTGGGGACCAGTGCGGCGAGAAGGACGACACGTGTGCGCATGCCCGGGGAACGTGGCGCGCACGTGAAAGTTGCGCGGCAACGCGCCAGCCTCGCGCTGTGCGGAGGCTCGATGTGGATCTGGTGGTCCCACCGCGCGGTGAATCCACATTCACACGGTGGGGGATGCCCCGGCGGCGCGCGCTACGCCTTCGTGATGCCGATGCGCACCGCGGCGCCCTCGATCGTCGCGGTGGTCGTGCGATCGGGGTCGACGCCCTCGACGCCGTAGTGGACGGCGGTCGCGAGGACCTCGCCCGCGATCGTCGGCTCGTGCTCGCGGGCGACGCCGACGAGCTCCTCGTCACCGCCGACGTGGAGGCTGATCCGATCCTCGACCTGGAGGCCCGCGTCCTTGCGGGCGTTCTGCACGGCCCGGACGATCTCGCGCGCGAGGCCCTCTCGGCGCAGCGACTCGTCGATCGTGAGGTCGAGCGCGACGGCGTGTGAGCCCTCGCGCTCGAGCTGGTACCCGGCGAGCGGCTGCAGCGCCAGGGTGAGGTCGTCCTCGCTGAGGGTGTGGTCGTGGCCGCCGATCGAGATGCCGACCGGGCGCCCCTCGCGCAGCGCCGCGGCGACGCTGTCGGGGTCGAGCCCGGCGATCGCGTCGGCAGCGTGCGGCATGTCCTTGCCGAACCGCGGGCCGAGCGTGCGGTAGTTGGCCTTCAGCTCGTAGGAGCCGAGCTCGTCGGCCTCGCTGACGAACCGCAGCTCCTTCACGTTGAGCTCGTCACGGACGATGTCGGCGAGCGACTCGATCGCGTCGCGCTCACGGCCGGCCGCGACGACGACCGCCTCGCGCAGGGGCTGGCGGACCTTCGCCTTCGCCTGGCCGCGCGCGGCGAGGCCGAGGCGGACGGTCTCGCGCGCCGTCGCCATCGCGGCCTCGAGCGCGAGGTCGCGCGGCCGCGCGGCGTCGTCGGGCGCGGGCCAGTCGCAGAGGTGGACCGACGGCTCGGTCCCGTCGAGGTTGTCGTAGATCTCGTCGGCGACGAACGGCGTGAACGGCGCGAGCAGCTTCGCGACGGTGAGGAGGCACTCGCGCAGCGTGTCGAACGCCGCGGGGTCCCCCTCCCAGAAGCGACGCCGCGAGCGGCGCACGTACCAGTTGGAGAGATCGTCGACGAACGCGGCGATCGCCCGCCCGGCGAACGTCACGTCGAAGTCGTCGAGGCGCTCGGTCGCCTCCTGCACCGTCGCCGTGAGCCGGGAGAGGACCCAGCGGTCGAGGTCGTCGCGCTCCGCGACGGCGGGGGCGCGACCGATCGCGGCGGCGCCGTCGGCCGTGTCCTCGTACAGGGCGAGGAACGAGTACGTGTTCCAGAGCTGACGCAGGAACAGACGGACGCCCTCGCCGATCGCGGGGATCGAGAAGCGGTAGCCGTCCCACGGCTGCTTGGCGGTGAAGAAGTACCAGCGGAACGCGTCGGCCCCGTGCTGGTCGAGCACGTCCCAGGGGACGACGATGTTCCCCTTGCTCTTCGACATCTTCTGGCCCTCCTCGTCGAGGATGAGGCCGAGGCACACGACGTTCTCGTAGGAGGCGCGGTCGAAGAGGAGGGTGGAGACCGCGAGCATGGAGTAGAACCAGCCGCGGGTCTGGTCGAGCGCCTCGCAGATGAACTGCGCGACCGGTGCGACCTCGTCGGCGCCCTCCTGGCCGCCGAACGGGGCGTGCTGCTGCGCGAACGGCATCGCGCCCGAGTCGAACCACACGTCGATGACCTCGGGGACGCGGGACATCGTGCCGTCGCACGCGGTGCACCCGAACGACACGTCATCGACGTACGGCCGGTGCGGGTCGCTGAGCGCGACGCCGCTGCGCTCCTGCAGCTCAGCGAAGGAGCCGATCGCGTGGACGTGCTCGGGATCGGCGTCGCAGCGCCAGACCGGAAGCGGCGTGCCCCAGTAGCGCTCGCGCGAGAGGGCCCAGTCGACGTTGTTCTCGAGCCAGTTGCCGAAGCGGCCGTGCTTGATGTGTGGCGGGTGCCAGTGGATCGTCTCGTTCGCGGCGAGCAGCCGGTCGCGGATCTGCGACGTCGCGATGTACCAGGACGGCTTGGCGTAGTAGAGGAGCGGGGTCGAGCAGCGCCAGCAGTGCGGGTAGCTGTGCTCGTAGTCCTCGGCGCGCAGCAGCGCCCCCCGGCGCTCGAGGTCGGCGACGAGGTCCGCGTCGCAGTCCTTCACGAACCGGCCCTCGTAGCCGGTGATGCGCTCGTCGAAGGTGCCGTCGAGGCGGACGGGGTTGACCACGTTCAGCCCGGCGCCGGTGCCGAGGCGGTAGTCGTCCTCGCCGAAGGCGATCGCGGTGTGGACGATGCCCGTGCCGTCGTCGGCGGTGACGAAGTCGCCGACGAGGACGGAGTGCGCGAGCGGCCCCCACTCCTCCGAGGCGATGAAGTCGAACGGCGGCGCGTAACGGGCGCCCGCGATCTCGCGGCCGGGGACCTCCTCGAGGACCTCGCTGTCCTCGCCGAGCACCTTCTCGCGCAGCGCGGCGGCGAGGACGTACACCGCGTCGTCGTCCGCCCGCGTGGCGCGCACGTACGGCAGGTCGGCGTCGACGGCGAGCGCCGCGTTGCTCGGCAGCGTCCACGGTGTCGTCGTCCAGCCGAGGAGGACGTCGCCGGCCTGCAGCGGACCGTGCGCGGCGGTGACGGGGAAGCGGACGTAGACCGACGGGTCGACGACGTCCTGGTAGCCGAGAGCGACCTCGTGGCTCGAGAGCGCGGTGCCGCACCGCGGGCAGTACGGGACGACCCGGTGGCCCTCGTACAGGAGGCCCTTCTTCCAGATCTCGCTCAGCGCCCACCAGACGGACTCGACGTAGGAGTCGTCGAGGGTGCGGTAGGCGTCGTCGAGGTCGACCCAGAAGCCGATGCGCTCGGTGAGGCGGTTCCAGTCCTCGAGGAACTCGAAGACCGACTCACGGCACTTCGCGTTGAACTCCGCGATGCCGTACTCCTCGATCTCGTGCTTGGAGGAGAGGCCGAGCTGCTGCTCGACGGCGATCTCGACCGGCAGGCCGTGGCAGTCCCAGCCGCCCTTGCGCGCGACGAAGTGACCGCGCATCGTCTTGTAGCGCGGGAAGATGTCCTTGAAGACGCGGCTGAGGACGTGGTGCGACCCCGGTCGCCCGTTCGCGGTCGGAGGGCCCTCGTAGAAGATCCACGGCTCGGCGCCCTCACGGCGGCGCATCGACTCGCGGAAGACGTCGCGCTCGCGCCAGCGCACGAGGATCTCCTGCTCGAGATCGGGGAACGACTGGGACGGGTCGACCGCGCGCTTCGCCATGAGCGGGTCATTCTCGCAAGGGGGGGCGAGAACCTGCCGCACGGCCCTCATGGGAGGGATGGAGAACGCGAACCGGGAGGCCTCTCGTGAGGGACATGGCGACAGTCCTCCCGGTCGCCCCGACTTCGACGTCGACCTCGGGGCCCGGCGACACGCTCACATCGCCCAGCTGCCCTGTTTCGCGGTCGCGGTGACGGAGCTGCTCGCGTCGGGCGGCCCGCTCGGGGCGTGGGCGTCAGGCCGCGAGCTTGCGGCAGATCTCGGCGAGCGAGCGCTTCTCGGCCTCGTCGAGAACGCTGAACGCACTCGCGACGCGCTCCGTGTGCTCGGGGAACAGCCGGTCGACGAGCGCCTGCCCGCGCTCGGTGAGCGAGACGCTCGCGGCGCGGCGATCCGAGGGGAGTCGACGCCGCTCGACGAGGCCGCGACCCTCGAGCGTCGAGACGACCTCGGTCGCGTTCGCCTTCGACGTGCGCAGCCGCGCGCGCAGGTCGCGGAGCTCGAGCTCGCCGCCCGCCGTGGTGAGGACGACGAGGACGGAGAAGCCGGAGCCGGAGAGGCCCTCCCGCTCGAGGTCGCAGTGCAGCCGGCGGCGGACGCTCGCCTCCGCGCGCACGAGGCCCTCCAGGGCACGATGGGCGAGCGGGTCCCCGGGCATCAGTTGCACGCGCGCGAGCTTCTCAGCCCGCCCGGACGGCACGCGGTCGACGGGGACCGTGCGACCTCGTACACCCATGGGATGTACGAGGTCTCACGGTCCTGTCAGCCGACCGCCCGCAGGCGGCGAGGGGTCGGGTCCAGGTGCGCGAGAACGAGATCGCGTGCCGCGAGCGGGCGGTCGCCGAGCCGGTCCATCGTCGAGGCACCCGTGTCAGGCACCGCGCGCCGGAAGTCGAGCACGACGAGCCCCGGGCCGGTCACCCGGCGCGCGATGTGCACGACGCGGCCGAGCGACTC